>JBAZID010000004.1 GCA_041651995.1 Sulfuricella sp.
TCGGGTTTCTTGTAATCAGCCAGTAGGCTGTCCAGCAGTTCGTTGCTTACGGTCATTACAGCTCCTTTCTCCAGGACGGCAGTTTCCTGCCAAATGACCGTTTACACAAAAATTCTTACACCCCTTCAAGTGAGATTTTAAATTTCGCAAATGCAAGACTTCTTGCCATGATTGCCGCCTAACGTTGGACATAACCGGCTGGCTGGAGGCGGGTGAAGCCCGCTGTAAGCCAGTCCGTATTGATGGATGAGTTAGGCGAATAGCGCATACGCACCAGCACCACTACCCATAATGAAACAGAAAAAAGATAGGTACGGAATCATGTAATCTAACCAGCCCGCAACTGCACGCTCTTTGTCTGCATCAGATAAGGCTACCCACGTGATTTTGTCAGCGTAAAAATCTTCAGCGCCTTGTTTGTATTTCTTGAGCAGACCAGACATGTGATGAAAGGTCTTGGCGGTTGATATTCCGGCGAACACAATGCCCAGAACAAACAAGAAGAGAGCAATCTTTGTCCCAACGCCGGTGAGTTCCTTTGCTGCTCCCAGAAAACTCAATGTCGCAATAGCACCGCCAGAGTTTGTAAGAAAAAGGTATTTGAGCGCTCTTTCCCCCCACTCTTTTTCCAACTCATATAGCTGACCCCAACGCCGATTGATATGCGCGTTCAGTACTTCCTTCGTAGGCTGGTCTAGTTGTGAGTAGAGGGGCATGGTTGTATTCGCCTAACGTGAAAGTGAGGGGCTGCGCGCTTTTGCGCAGTCCCTCTCGACTGCCGGGTTGGGCTATTTTTTCTTTAGGGCAAGTCTGGCAGCCAACCCCAATTTAGGCGCGAATAAATGAAATGCCAAAGGAACCAATTTCCCTGTAACGAACTCACTCACTTCTTTATCAGATAGCAGCTCTTTCTGCACCTCAAGAACAGTTCCGCTTCCAAGCGGAATGCCAAGAATATGGCTCTGCTCGATTAACTCGAATTTGCTATAAATATCCCACTTTAGAAGTTTAAATTTAGATGTTTTGACATAGGTTTTCTTCTGCACCCCGAATAAAACAATAAACACAAGGTATATGGCGATTGTGTATATCACTTGCGACGGAGACATAAATTTGTCTACCAATACCGCAGCGGCAATGCTGACAATGAGCCAAAACAAGTAAATTAGAAAGTTCATATTTCCTCCTCAAAAAATTGACTGATGACGCCCAACGTGAAATAGCCATCCTATTTGATGCAACAAATAGGATGGCTAAAATATTTGTTTTCGTGAATATTTCATTTATATCAACGTGATATTTATTTCCAGTGCATCCCTCGAATTTTCTTGAGGGCAGGCTTATGCTGATTGGATTAAGCGCTTCTTCCTGCATTTTGACAAGCGCATGCCGGAAAGTAAAATCCGGGCGCGGCTGCATGCCGTGATAGCGCCCGATCTGCTATAGTTCCGGCACCCATTCTGGATTGAAATAGATTAATTCGTGTCCCCTTTCGAACTCTTTATCGGATTGCGCTATACGCGTGCCAAGCGGCGCAATCACTTCATCTCCTTCATTTCCCTGATTTCCATGGCTGGCATCGCGCTGGGCGTGGCGGCGCTGATTGTCGTGCTTTCGGTCATGAACGGTTTCCAGCAGGAGTTGCGCGCCCGCATCCTGGGCGTGGCCTCGCATATCCAGATTACCGGCGGCGACAATAGCCTGGGCGACTGGCGCAAGGTTGCGGAGGAAGCTGCGCGTCACCCCGAAGTCGCGGCCGCAGCGCCCTACATCATGGCGCAGAACATGCTGACTTTTGATCAAGCGGTGCAGGGCGCGATCGTACGCGGAGTCCTGCCTGATCTCGAAAGCGGGGTGGCGCAGTTTTCCAGCCACATGAAGCAGGGGCGGCTGGAAGATTTGCGTTCCGGCGAATTCGGCATCGTGCTTGGCTCCGAACTGGCGCGTGCGCTCGGCGCGCGGCTGGGAGACAAGGTGGTGGTGATGGCGCCGCAGGGACAGGTGACGCCGGCAGGCGTGGTGCCGCGCCTGAAGCAGTTCACCGTCAGGGGCGTCTTTGAAGTTGGCATGTATGAATACGACTACGGGCTGGCGCTGATCCATCTCGATGATGCGGCCCGCCTGTATCGCATGGGAGAACGGGTTTCGGGCGTGCGGCTGGCGCTGAAAGACCTTTACAGCGCGCCCCAGGTGTCGCGCGAGTTGATGGACCTGATGCGGGGCGATTTTTACATCAGCGACTGGACGCGCCAGCATGCCAATTTTTTCCGCGCCATCCAGATCGAGAAGAACGTGATGTTCATCATTCTGCTGCTGATCGTCGCCGTGGCGGCATTCAACATCGTCTCCACCCTGGTGATGGCCGTGACCGACAAGCAGGCGGACATCGCCATCCTGCGCACGCTGGGCGCATCGCCCGGCAGCATCATGAAAATATTCATCGTGCAGGGGGCGCTGATCGGCGTGATCGGCATGCTCATCGGGGTAGGCGGCGGCGTGCTGCTTGCGCTCAACATCGATGTGATTGTGCCCGCGATCGAGCGCCTTTTTGGCGTCGCCTTTCTTGCAAAGGATGTTTACTATATCAGCGAGTTACCGTCCTCACTTGATGTTAAGGATGTAATGTATGTGGCTTCGGTTTCATTTGTCCTGACCTTGATTGCGACGCTTTACCCCAGCTACCGCGCGTCAAAAACCAACCCGGCGGAGGCGCTGAGGTATGAATAATGAGCCGGGAATGAAAGAGCTTCGCCAAACGGGGGTGAACGGGGGTTTTACCCCTCACTCCTCACCCCTCACTCCTCACCCCTTTGTCCTGTCCTGCCGCGGCCTGAGCAAGGTTTTCCATCAGGGAAAAGTCGAGGTGCCGGTCCTGCTTGGGATTGATCTCGATATTGCAGAGGGCGAAAGAGTGGCGATTGTCGGCGCATCCGGATCCGGCAAAAGTACATTGCTGCATCTGCTGGGCGGCCTCGATGATGCCAGCGCAGGCGAATTGGCAATTCTCGGCCACGATGTTCAGCGCTTGAATGAAGCCGAACGCGGGCATTTACGCAACCAGTCGCTCGGCTTCATCTATCAGTTCCATCACCTGCTGCCCGAATTCTCTGCCCTTGAAAATGTGGCCATGCCGCTGCTGATCCGGCGTATTCCCAGGCAGCAGGCTTATGCTCGCGCCACTTCGATGCTGCAGAAGGTTGGGCTGGGGCACCGCCTTGAACACACGCCTGGCGAGCTTTCCGGTGGCGAGCGCCAACGGGCCGCGGTGGCTCGTGCGCTGGTAACCCACCCAGCTTGCGTGCTGGCGGATGAGCCCACCGGGAATCTGGACCGCAATACCGCTCAGGGGGTGTTCGATCTGATGCTGGAATTGAACAAGGAACTCAGCACCAGTTTCGTGATCGTGACGCACGACATGGAATTGGCGGCACGAATGGATCGCACCTTGAGGCTGGTCGATGGAAAATTGCTTGAGCAGTAATTTTCAGTCCGCCGGCAATGCTGTGCCCAGAGGCTGACAAGGTTCCATAAGCAGCCATGCGGCTTAACATTCTGGCTATTGCTGCCGGTGTCTGGCTGCTGCAACAGCAATCCTCCCTGCCGCCCCTGTTCTGGGCCTGGCTGCTGCTTCCCTTGCCCCTGCTGGTATACGGTTTGCGCCGCGCTTCATCCTGGCAGCGCAGAGGGCTGAGGCAACTCTTCATCAAGACATCGTGGCTGGCTGCCGGGTTTTTCTGGGCCGCCTTTTTCGCCCAGATGCGCCTGGCGGATACCTTGCCGGAGCACTGGGAAGGTCAGGATATCCGGCTCAGCGGGGTGATTGCCAGCTTGCCTGTCAGCAATGAGCGCGGCCTGCGCTTCGAGTTCGAGGTGGAGAAGGTGATCACGCCCGGCGCCCGGGTTCCCGCTCATATCCAGTTGAGCTGGTTCGACGGGGGCTTCGGCAGGCCAGCTGCTCATCCCGTTCCAGTCATTCATCCCGGCGAACGCTGGGAGATGACCGTGCGCCTGAAACGCCCGCGCGGCAACGCCAACCCCTACGGGTTCGATTATGAAGCCTGGCTGCTGGAGCGCAATATCCGCGCTACCGGCTACGTGCGTGCGGGGCCGGAGAACCGGCGCCTGGCCGGGTTGGTTTATCGCCCCGGCTATCTGGTCGAAGCAGCGCGTGAGGCCGCCTTGAAGCGCCTGTCGCTGGTGCTGGAAACCCGGCCGTACGCTGGCGTGCTGAAGGCGCTGGCCATCGGTGAGCAGAATGCGATTCCGCCGGCGCAGTGGCAGATTTTCCAGCGTACCGGCGTCAATCACCTGATGTCCATTTCCGGGCTGCATGTGACCATGATTTCGGGCTTCTTTTTCACGCTGGCGTATTGGCTGTGGCGGCTCAGCGCCCCCCTGACCCTCCGGCTTCCCGCGCGCAAGGCCGCCGTGGTGGCTGGCGTGATGGCGGCTCTGGCTTATGCCCTGCTATCTGGTTTCAGCGTGCCTACCCAGCGCACGCTTTACATGCTCTCCGTGGTTGCCGTGGCGCTGTGGCTGGGGCGCATCGGCAATGCCTTCGGCGTCATTGCGCTCGCGCTGCTGGTGGTTCTGCTGCTCGACCCCTGGGCCGTGCTGTCGCCCGGATTCTGGCTATCCTTTGGTGCCGTAGCCGCCATAATGGGAGTGAGCGCGGGGCGCATTGGCCGCCTGCACTGGCTGGCGGAATGGGGCAGGGTGCAATGGGCCGTTACGCTGGCTCTGGTGCCCGCGCTGCTGGCCATGTTCCAGCAGATTTCCATTGTTTCTCCTCTCGCCAATGCGGTGGCGATTCCGCTCATCAGTCTGGTGGTGACGCCGCTGACCCTGCTCGGTACCCTTTTGCCGCTGGATTTTCTATTGTTCGCGGCACATCTTGCCATGGAAGCCTGCATGATCTTCCTGACCTGGCTGAGCGCCTTGCCGGTGGCAGTCTGGCAGCAGCATGGCCCGCCGGCCTGGACAGTGGTGGTGGCCTTGCTGGGGGTGTTGTGGCTGCTGTTGCCGCGTGGCTTTCCAGCGCGCTGGCTGGGCGTGGCCTGGTTCCTGCCGATGTTCATGGTGCTGCCGCCCAGGCCTGCTCCGGGCGAGCTATGGCTGACGGTGCTGGATGCCGGACAGGGGCTGGCCGTGGTGGCTCGCACCCGGAATCATGCGCTGCTCTATGATGCCGGGCCGCGATTTGGCGCCGAATCGGATGCAGGCTCGCGCATTGTCGTGCCTTTCCTGCGCGGCAGCGGGGTGCGCCGCCTCGACGGCATGGTGATTTCGCATGATGATATTGACCACTCAGGCGGCGTTGCATCGGTGCTGCAGGCTGAGCCGGTATCCTGGCTGATTTCTTCCTTGCCGCCGGATAGCCCGGTGTTGGCCGGTACGCTGAATAGTTCACGCTGTTTTACCGGACAATCCTGGGAATGGGATGGGGTAGAATTTGCCCTGCTCCATCCGCCCCTGGAGGACTACCAATATGATGGATTCAAGGACAACGATCGCGGCTGCGTGCTGAAAATCACTTCTCCCTACGGCAGCGCCCTGTTGCCCGCCGACATCGAGCGCGTATCCGAGCAGGATTTGCTGGCAAGAATGCCGGACAGGTTGAAGGCAGACGTGCTGGTCGTCCCGCACCACGGTAGCATGACCTCTTCCACGGAGGCATTCATCGACGCGGTGGAACCAGCAACAGCCATTTTTACAGTGGGGTATCGCAATCGTTTCGGCCATCCCAAGGATGAGATATTGGAACGTTATCAGGCAAGGGGTATCAAAATTTGGCGTACCGACGAGAGCGGTGCGCTGGATTTGCGTTTCGGGGCAGAGGGCATGTCGTTGCAGAGCCAGAGGCAGCTTCGGCAGCGTTATTGGCAGTTAAAAGATTAGGTGATGAAACAATGGTAACACTGGCAAATAAACATCTTTCCGGGCCTGACGGCGATATCCTCCAGCACTGGCTACAGGCCATGGAGGCGCGTTTTTCCGGGGCGGATATCGAATTGGTCCGGCAGGCCGCGGATCTGGCCGCCACCCTGTATGCTGAAAGAACGATGTTGACCGGCACGTCCCTGCTGGATCATGCCCTGGGAACGGCATCCATCCTGGCGACCCAGAACATGGATGTGGAGAGCATTGTCGCGGCCGTGTTGCAGGCCGCCACGGAAGAACCTGAGCGTGCAGAGCAGATTGAAGCGGATTTTGGCCCGGGCGTTGCCGCGCTGGTTGACGGCGTGGTGCGCATGGGCCAGATCGGCGAACTGGGCGCCACGGCAGGTCATGGCAAAGCATCCAAGGATGACAAGAAGGACCAGCAGGCGCAGATCGAATCCTTGCGCAAGATGCTGCTGGCGATGGTGGAAGATATTCGGGTCGTGCTGATCAAGCTGGCGGAACGCACCCAGGCCATGCGCGAACTGCCCGGCGCCGATGAGGAAATCCGGCGCACGATCGCGCGGGAAATCCAGGATATCTATGCGCCGCTGGCAAACCGGCTCGGGGTGTGGCAGGTGAAGTGGGAGCTGGAGGACCTCTCATTCCGCTTCCTCGAACCTGAGCTTTACAAGAAAATTGCCAAGCTGCTGGATGAGCGCCGCCTCGACCGCGAACAATACATCAACACCATCATGGCCGCCTTGCGGGCAGAGCTGAAAAGAAACGGGGTGGAGGCCGAAGTGACCGGGCGGCCCAAGCATATCTACAGCATCTACAAGAAAATGAAGCGCAAGAAAGTGGATTTTTCCGAAGTGTACGACGTGCGCGCGGTGCGGGTGCTGGTGAACGATCTCAAGGACTGCTATACCTCGCTTGGCGTCGTGCACGGCCTGTGGCAACCCATTCCCAGCGAATTCGACGACTACATTTCCCACCCCAAGGGTAATAACTACCGCTCCCTGCACACCGCCGTGATCGGCCCGGAAGATAAGGCGCTCGAGGTGCAGATTCGCACCCATGACATGCACAACCATGCCGAGCTGGGTGTTGCCGCGCACTGGCGCTACAAGGAGGGCGGCAAGGGGGATGCCCGTTTCGAGGAAAAAATCGCCTGGCTGCGGCAGATCATGGAATGGAAGGAGGACGTTCAGAACGTCGATGAGCTGGTCGAGCAATTCAAGACCGGCCTGTTCCAGGACACCGTTTACGTACTGACGCCGCAAGGGCGCGTCATCGCGCTGGGGCAAGGCGCAACGCCGGTCGATTTTGCCTACCATGTGCATACCGATGTCGGCCATCGCTGCCGTGGAGCGAAAGTTGACGGCAGCATCGTGCCGCTTACCTACACGCTGCAGAACGGTCAGCGCGTTGAAATTCTGACCGCCAAGGAAGGCGGCCCCAGCCGGGACTGGTTGAGTCCCACCCAGGGGTACACGCAGAGCAGCCGCTCGCGGGCAAAAATACGTCAATGGTTCAATAGCCTGCACCATGAAGTTAATGTTCAGGAAGGGCGCGCCGCACTGGAAAAAGAGGTTCACCGGCTCGGCACGGCCTTCCCCAATCTCGAAAAACTGGCGCAGAAAGCGCAGTTTGCCAAGGCGGAAGAACTCTTCGCCGCGATTGGACGGGGCGATGTGACGGCACGGGAAATTATGGCGCTGGCTCTGGACGAGGGTAAACCCAGGGTCGAGGAAGACGAGTGGCAGGTCAGTGTACGTAGTCTTGCCCCGACGACATCCGGTGTGCTGGTTGTCGGGGTGGGGGACTTGATGACCTCCATGGCCAAATGTTGCAAGCCGGTGCCGCCTGATCCGATTATTGGCTTTGTCACCAGAGGCAGGGGAGTTGCAATTCACCGCCAGGATTGCAGCAACATCGTGCATTTGCCGGAATCCAGACGCGAACGCCTGCTGCCCACCAGTTGGGGCACCCGCAGAGGCAACGGCTATGAAGTCGACATGGAAGTGGAAGCCAATGACCGCCAGGGTTTGCTGCGGGATATTTCAGACCTGCTGATGCGTGAAAAAATCAATGTCACCGCCGTGAATACCCAGAGCCGTGGCGATAAGGCGCGCATGAGCTTTTCCGCCCAGGTTGTGGATCATGAACAGATGGACAGAGTCCTGATGCAGATTCGCGATGTGGCGGGCGTGATCGAGGCGCGGCGGAAATAGAAAAATCCCGGCCAAGGCCAGCATTATCAGATTTTTTGGGGTTTTTGCGCGATCTGCTATATCTGTTGTCACATAAATATTGTCGATATTTTTTACAGACCCTGCCTGATATCGAGATCAAGGTATCCGGTTTAATTGGCAAGCAACTGATTTAAAAAAGATTAGTTATTTTTGGCACGCAATGTGCTTTTGTTTCACCATCCAAAACAACATTTAACAAAAATTGGAGGGCATCATGAAACGCAATAACTTTTCCAGGATGGCTCTAAGCCTTTTTGCAGTGCTTGCCATTACTGCCACGCCTGTTCAGGCGGCGGTGACTTACGCTACGGATACCGCCACGACCAGCGCCATTCCCGGGCTTACCGGGTATTCCACCTCCGGTGCCAAGATGAGCGGCATGTCGGTTACCGCAAGTTTCTCGAGCGGGGTCACTCAAACTCTATCATGGGCAACAACAGGCGCCTTGTCAGGAGGTGTGAGTGGAACGGGATGGGGGCTTTCACTGGACGGCGACACCTATTCTGCACCTTGGAATTTCACCATGAGTGCGGCGGCCGGAAATCTGGGCTCGATCACCCAGTTGATTCTGAACGGTAATTCTGGCTATACCGTATTTGACCGCACCAACCCCAGTTGGGGTACGGATGGTTCAGCGCAAGGTGTGGATTTATGGTTTTCCGATTCATCGATTGATGCGCTGGTAACCTATTCGGATCAGGTATCCATCTCTCCCAATGCGGCTGTCGGTGATTTGTGGCATATGATTACAGTTGATTTCACCAATGGGCCAGCCTCCAGCTTTATTTTCTATCAGGATACGGATAATGATAGCCGGTATGGTCAGGTGCCTGAACCTGCAATGCTCGGCTTGCTCGGTATTGGTTTGTTGGCTGCGGGCTTGGCGCGCAGGAATCGCAAGGTTTGATTTTCTCTTAACAGGGAAAAGCCCCGGCATCCGGGGCTTTTTTTAGCCTGGGCTTATTCATAATGACTCCCACCTCTATTTGAACGGCACAACATTAAGGTGTGAATCGCCCCGGAATTTGCCGGAGAGCGTCATTCCGGGCATAAAAAAGGCCGGAAACCTGTTTTCTGATTCAGGTTTCCGGCCTTTTTTGGACTGCGGTGGAACTATGTTTGGTGGAGGTAAGCGGGATCGAACCGCTGACCTCTTGCATGCCATGCAAGCGCTCTCCCAGCTGAGCTATACCCCCAAAGCGTTGCGCATTCTAATCAGGATCATTACTGAAGTCAAGGCGCGGTCTCTTCCCGGGCTTTCCCCATCCGGGCTATCAAGCTCCGGATCAGGCTGATGGTCGATCTCTTGGGAATTTATGGGGCGATTTATGTTGTAATGCTTGTTTTTATTCAGGGCGAAGAGCTAAAGGTGATGCCTGCGTGAGTGATTATCCTGTTATTTGCTGGTCAGAGGCAGACGAAAGCTGCTCGGCACGGTGGCGTTCGGAGAGCGGGGCGCCTCCGCCCAAGCGGGTAATGGCCGCGGATGACCGAATGACGGCGGATGCCGCATATCGTTTTGCCTGCGAGGGTACCGCGCTGCTATGGCGGGGGGATTTCCAGAATGCGCGGCAGTTGCTTCAGGCGCTGGCCCGCCGTGTCGATCGCAAACCGCGCAAGCCGGCCGTTTCGCCATCCGAGGCATTCCATTTTCATCGCCAGTTCCAGTCCCTGCGTGCACGGGTCCTGGGGCAACTATTGCTGCCGCTGGAGAGCAATTACAGCATTCCCTTGCGGCGCGCGCCTGATGTTCGGGAGGCCTGCATGGAGGCATATGGTCCGGGTGAGGTTCCCTCGCTGGTCTCGCTGCGGGAGCTGCTCGGTTTGATTGGGGCCCACGAGTGGCGCAAGAAGGGGGTTGAAATTCCGGCGCTCGGTGAGCGTATCCACCCGCACTACGGAGTTTTTTCGCCAGTGCGGGGCGAGTACGTGGGGCTGGTGGCCGAGGCGCCGCTGCCTTCCCTGGAGCTGGCCTTCGATATTGGTACTGGAACGGGGGTGCTGGCGGCAGTGCTGGCCAAGAGAGGGGTAAAGCACGTTGTAGCGACTGACCAGGATCCTCGCGCATTGGCCTGCGCGCGCGCGAACCTCAAACGGCTCGGGCTGATTGGCCGGGTGGATGTTATCCAGGCCGATCTTTTTCCGGTAGGGCGTGCGCCACTCATCATCTGTAATCCGCCGTGGCTGCCGGCACGGGCCAATTCGCCCATCGAACATGCAATTTACGACCCGGAGAGCCGCATGCTGCGAGGTTTCCTGACTGGTCTCGCCGCGCATCTGGAGCCGGGCGGCGAGGGCTGGCTGATACTTTCTGATCTGGCCGAGCATCTGGGGCTGCGTTCGAGAGAGGAGTTGCTTGCCGCTTTTGAGCAAGCAGGGCTGAAAGTCGCGGGGCGGATGGATGTCAAGCCGGTTCATCCCCGCGCCTCGGACAAGACCGACCCGCTTCACGCTGCACGCGCAGCCGAGGTGACATCGCTGTGGCGTCTTGCGCTGCCCTAACCGAATAATCCATTAGGCGTAGGTCGGACTTCAGTCCGATTTGTCGGGCTAAAGCCCGACCTACAATTGAAATAAATGCTGGCCGGATCAATAACAATCCGGGTTAAGCCGACCAAAATTATTGAATCACTCAAAGGAAATGAAGCATGAATACCAGACGTCACCTGTTTACTTCTGAATCTGTCGCAGAAGGGCATCCGGACAAGATCGCCGACCAGATTTCGGACGCCATTCTGGATGCCTTCCTTGCCGAGGAGCCAGAAGCCAAGGTGGCCTGCGAAACTTTTGTTGCCGATAACCTGGTAGTGATTGCCGGCGAGTTCAAAACTGCCCGCAAGGCGCTGTTTGACGAGATTCGGAACCGGGCCGAAGAAATTTCCCGTCAGGTATTACGTGACATTGGTTACCGGGATGCCGAAACCGGGATTGATCCGAACACTTGCGAAGTACAGGTACGTTTCAATCACCAGTCCATCCAGATTCATAAAGGCATCACGCTCGCAGGGGGCGATATTGGCGCTGGCGACCAGGGGCTGATGTTCGGTTATGCCTGTGATGAAACGCCGGATCTGATGCCTTACCCGGTCTGGCTGGCGCATCGCCTGGTGCAGCGCCAGGCCGAACTGCGTAAATCCGGTGCTTTGCCCTGGCTGCGGCCCGATGCAAAAAGCCAGGTCACCGTTGCATACGAAGGGCATCGTGTGGCCGGCATCGAAAACGTGATTATTTCCACGCAGATCGAACGCGGCCTGGACCCTGCCTGGGTCACGCAGGAAATTACACGCGAAATCATTGATCCATTGGTGCCGATGGCGCTGCGCACGCCAGGTTTCAGGTTGTGGGTCAATCCTGCCGGGCCATTCGAAATAGGCGGCCCCAATGGCGATACGGGCCTCACTGGCCGCAAGATCATCGTCGATACCTATGGCGGCTCCTGCCCGCATGGCGGTGGCGCATTTTCAGGAAAGGATCCGACCAAGGTGGATCGTTCGGCAGCTTATATGGCCAGGTATATTGCCAAAAACCTCGTTGCGGCTGGCTATGCAAAACGCTGCCTGGTTCAGCTGGCGTACGCCATCGGGGTGGCCGAGCCGGTCTCCCTGCTGATAGAAACCCATGGCACCGGAACTGTGCCGGACAGCAAGCTGGAAGCGATGGTGCGCAGCACCTTTGATCTGACGCCTCGCGGTATCATCGACAGCCTCGACCTGCGGCGGCCCATCTATCGCAAGACCGCGGCCTATGGGCATTTTGGCCGGGCCGAGCCGGACTTTACCTGGGAGCGTGTTGATCAGGCTCATGAATTGGCCAGGTTTGAGGGATAAACCTAGAAAAAGCTTTATTGGCCACGGAGTGCACAGAGAACACGGAGTAAAAACAAGGTGTTGCGGAATGTTTTGCATTCACCCATTGGGTGAGTGTATGAAAGACCGAAAATTGTCTTTCTCCGTGTTCTCCGTGGTGATCGAACTGAGGTTTTTAGGATAAAGCGGGGAGCAAACGGGATCAGGCTTTCAGGTCGGGCATCTTCTCCAGATAGCGGGCTACCTGATCGAAGCCACTTTCCAGCTGCCGCAGATGCTGCATTGCGCGCACCCAGTCCAGCTCCTGCACGGCATGCTCCAGTTGCCGTGCGCACTCTGCCATGCTCGTGGCCCCAATATAGGTGGAAGCACCCTTGATCTCGTGCGCGCTATTTTTGCACCCAATAGCGTCCTGCGCAGCCAGCGCCCGTGAAATTTCATGCAGCAGGGGTCGCGTGCTGTCGACGTACAGCGAGATCATTTCACGATGAAATTCCTGATCGTTGCCCAGGGTGGCCTTCAGGCGAGCTTCGTCAATTGCGGCATGAGAATTGGACGGTAATGGTTTGATTTCACGCAGTAACCTTGCCAGATTTTCACGGTTAACCGGTTTGACCAGGTAATCGTCCATACCCGCATTCAGGCAGCGGTCGCGGTCGCCGGGCATGGCGTTGGCCGTCATGGCCACAATGATCCGGTGAACGCCATTCGCCTGTTCCATGCGGCGAATCTCGGCAGTGGCTTCAAACCCGTCCATTTCCGGCATCTGGCAATCCATCAGAATCAGGTCGTGGCTGGAGCGGCTCATTGCCTGGAGTGCTTCATTCCCATTTCCGACTATTTCGGGCTCGATTCCCAGCTTTTTCAGCATGTGCTGGATAACCTTCTGATTGACGCCATTGTCTTCGGCCACCAGGACGCGCAATGGCGAGGGCAGGGTGATTTCACTGTTTGTGCCCTGGCCCGCTTCGATCCCTCTCTTCGCAATTTCTCCGCTGGCTTCGAGGATGGCATCGAGCATGCGCTGCTGGAGCACTGGCTTGGTAAGGTAGATTGCATCAGGCAGGCCTGGAAGCCGCTGCCGCTGCGTAACAGGCAAGAGCAGAATCCATTTTTCCGGGGTGGGCAGGTTTTTACCCAGCATGCGCAGTTTTGCCACATCTTCGGAGCGGGAAATATCCAGAATGACCAGATCGAAGGAGTCCTGTGCAGCGGAGTCCTGTGGTGGGGCGGGTAAGTCGTGGTGGCAAATAATGCCCCATTGATTGAGCAGGCCGCTCACCATGCGTAAAAGACTGAGGTTCGGAATCAGGACGAGTGCGCGACGGCCGCTGAGGGATACCTTGCCGGGAGGGTGTGCAGCATCACCCTGTTTTTCAAGGCGTGCCGTGAACCAGAACTGGCTACCTTGCTCTTCCTGGCTGCTCATGTCGATCTCCCCCCCCATGAGTTCGATTAATTGCTTTGAAATGGCCAGGCCCAGGCCTGTGCCGCCATATTTTCGGGTTGTCGAGCCATCGGCCTGGGAAAAGGACTGAAAGAGGCGGATTTTGGCCTGGGGCGTGATGCCAATGCCGGTATCACGCACTTCAAAACGCAGCAGAAGTGCGGAGGGTGTTTCTTCCTGCAATGAAACCTTGATGGCCACTTCGCCCTGATCGGTGAACTTGATGGCGTTGTCGGTCAGGTTGGCCAGGATCTGGCGCAACCGCCCAGGGTCTCCGCGCAGCCGGTGCGGCAGGGCGGGATCGATGTCACATATCAGTTCCAGCCCCTTGAACTGGGCGCGCTGGGCAAAAAGTTCGGCCACATTCTCAACCGTTTGCAGCAGGTTGAAATCGATCACTTCAAGTTCGAGCTTGCCCGCCTCGATCTTGGAGAAATCCAGGATGTCATTGATGATGGTGAGCAGGGCGGCGGCGGACTGATTGACTGTTTCGGCATAATCCCTTTGCTCATGGTTCAGAGGCGTATCCAGCAGCAGGCTGACCATGCCGATAATGCCATTCATCGGGGTACGGATTTCATGGCTGACGTTGGCCACGAATTCCGATTTCATCTTCGAGGCTTCAAGCGCTGCATCGTAAGCCTGGCGTAATTCTTCCTCGGCCACTTTTCGCTCGGTGATGTCATGGATGATTGCCTGCGTAATGACCTGATTTTCCAGCGTCATGGAATGCAAGGCGATTTCGGCCGGAAAAATGCTGCCATCAGCTCGTTTCCCGCTCCATTCGAAGTGACAGTGGCCCTCCGCCTCCGCTTGCCTGATATGGGCAATGGCATAATCCAGTGTCGGGGTGCCATTCTTCTGGACTGGGGGGCCAAGATCTGTGGGGCTCAGGCGGGTGAATTGCTGTACGGAATCAAACTGAAACATGCGCAGCGCTGCAGCGTTGCAGTCCATAAAATGACTCTGATCCATCAGCACGATGCCGTCTGAATTGGTTTCGAACAGGGTCTTGAATTTCAGCTGCTGTTTTTCAATTTCCAGAGTTTGCTGGGCTGCGCGGCGGATGACAAAAAAGGCAATAAACACGCCCAGAAATGCAGCGGCGGTGCCCAGCATGAACATCAGCCATTCAGTCTGCCGGAATGACAGAGCGGCTTCCTCAGCCGCTTTGCGGCTGGCGTCTTGCTGCTCCATGAGCAGGGCATCCAGCTCGTTCAGCAATTTCCTCTGGGATGGGATGGCTTCTTTCTGCAGCATCGCCAGCGCCGAGCTTCTGTCGTGATCGAGGGCATATTCTATTGTCCTGATGACGATGGGCTGGGTCACCATGGACAGGGAATTGATTTGCTCCAGCGTGAATTCCTCGACAATATTGAGGTTCATAAGCTGCAATTTTTGCCGTGCCTTGGAGAAACTGGAGCCCAGATCATAAAACCGCTGCAATTCTTCATCCTGGGCAAAGGGATCCTGCAGGACCACGATGGAATGCATGCTGATCGCACGTTCGCGCAGCGCATCCCGCATGGTCGTGGCAAGTTCGATTTTGACGTTGTTCTGATTCACGATCCTTTCCAGACGGCTGTTGATGGCAGCCATCTGATTCAGGCCGAGCACCGTCAGTGCAACCATCAACGCAAGTACCAGCGCAAAACCGGCGCCCACGCTAAATTTCATGTTTCGTGCGAACATTCGTCTTTTGCCCATTGATTTTATGAAGTAATTGGCGCATGGCCTGTCGTTGTCAAATAGCATTGTCGCATTCGGACGTTTATCTGCACAGGATTTGCCAGGGAAGCGCTAAATCAGCGCTTCCCTAAACCTCGATGTTCAAAGTAAGTTGTCAATATTGATTCAGGAAGATACTCTGCGCCGCGCTACATAAATTGGAGAATGTACGTTGAAAATCTTAATGTTTGGGCTGGGTTTCGTGCTTGCCTTGTCAGGCTGCGCGACCATTCAGCCCGAAACCAGGCCAGTTGTGCCGGTCAAGGCACATGCTCCAAAAATCGCCATTGCGCTGGGCGGCGGGGCGGCGCGAGGGTTTGCCCATGTTGGCGTGCTCAAAGCCCTGGAGTCGCATGGAATTTATCCGCAGATCGTGGTTGGAACCAGTGCCGGAAGCATGGTGGGCGCCCTTTACGCGGCGGGCTACAATGGCTTTGAACTACAGAAAATTGCCTTCCAGCTGGACGAGAGCAGCGTCGGCGACTGGACCCTGCCTAACAGGGGGTTCATCAAGGGTGAACTGTTGCAGAACTTTGTCAACCGCGCCTTGCAGAATAAGCCGATCGAGAGCCTGGGAAAAACTTTTGCAGCCGTGGCAACCGATCTTGGCAACGGAGAGACGGCAGTTTTCCGGCGTGGCAATGCAGGCGCGGCGGTGCGGGCTTCCAGTAGTGTGCCCGGCATATTTCAGCCAGTCAGCATCAATGGACGTGAATATGTTGACGGTGGCCTGACCAGCCCGATCCCCGTCAAGGTGGCTCGCAGTCTTGGTGCGGATGTGGTCATTGCGGTCGATATTTCCAGCCGGCCAAAATATGCCAAGGTGAGCGATAGCGTGGATGTAATACTCCAGACCTTCAGCATCATGGGGCAGACCATAGGCCAGTACGAACTGGCTGGAGCGGATGTGGTCATTCGCCCGGATACCGGTACGATAGGGTCAACGGGCTTCGAGCAGAAACATCAGGCCATCATGGAGGGCGAGAGGGCCGCGCTCGCAGCTTTGCCGCTTATTCGTTCAGCAATCCAGCGGGCAACTGCAAAATAAGCAGCCGGCGTGCGCCGTTAAAGCGCTGTACCCAGTATTTGTCCTGCATGCTGACTACTTCAACGCCGCCGCCAGAGCTCGGTGCATGGATAAACCGGTCATTCCCGACGTAAATGCCAACATGGGAAAAGGAGCGTTTCAGGGTATTGAAAAAGACCAGATCGCCTGGCTTCAATTCATCCGGAGAAATTTTCTTGCCAAGCCGGCTCATGGCCAGGGCATTGTGCGGCAGTGAAAAGCCCGCCATCTGGCGGAAGACATGGCTGACATAGCCGCTGCAATCAAAGCCCGTGCTGGGGTTGTTGCCGCCGTATTTGTAATTGATGCCGATCAGATTCCGGGCGTAACCGAGCATGTCTGAAACACCGGAAGAATGGCGGGTCTCAAGGGTGCTGGAGACAGCCTCGGGAGCCGGTGCAATTTGAATCGCCTCCTCGGCCACGGCGGAACCAGCGGACAGCAGAAGAAAGCCGATGATGAGCTTGTTGTTTAATCCCATGGGGGCGTAATTTATCCGGAAAGCATGCTGTTGTAAAGCCTGAAAATGCTTTAACCTAACAGACATAGCATCTTCATTCTAAAGGAGAACCATCATGAGTAAACCGTTGACGTCTCAGGAAATTGTAACGGCTGCCAGTGCATCCATGCAGGATGACGGCGATATTCGGACCCGGGTTCATGACCTGACCTTGCGAGCCCTGCGGGAGCGGCGTCTGGATATTTCCGAAGTGCGCGCTGTGGTGCGCTCCGTGGCAGAGGGTGTAAGCCTGGGGGCGGAACAACGTGGCGGCGAAGTGAAAGAAGCCCTTGCCGCGGCGATTTCCGGCCTTGATGCCGCATTGCTCAAAGCAGCGCAGGCGACGCATCTGGCATTGCAGGAAATGATCTCGCAGGGCAAGGAGTTCTCCGCACAGGACCTTCAGCCCGCGCTGGATGACATGAAAATCACGGAGCAGGCTTTTCTCGATACCCTGGGTCAGGTGGCTGAAACTGCGGGCGGCAAAATCAAACAGGAACTTAAAGCCGCAGTGGACCATGCGCGTCATTCCGGCACCGACACGGGCGCCAGCGTCAAGGCCAGCCTGGGTGATCTGAGTAAGGGCATTTCAGCGACATTGCAGGCCGGAAAGTCAAGTGGTCAGGAGGCCGCCCAGACAGTGGCAAGCCGCCTTGCGGCGCTGGCGAGCGGCATTCTGGCCGGCATGGCTGACGTCTTGCACGAGAAATCGCAGAAAAAATAGGCTCGGTCATGCTGCTGGAAACGTTGAAAGTGATGAGGGATATTTCCCGCCTGCATGAAATTACCACGGTATTCATCCGCTACGGCTGGGGGGATGTGGCGCGCCGCCTCGGCATCATCGGGGCGCTGGAGCGTGCTGGCCGCGTCCTTCACTGGAGCGAGGCCGAAGAGATCATGCATCTCGAACCCGCGGTTCGAGTGCGGCGCGCGCTGGAGGAACTGGGGCCGACATTCGTCAAACTGGGTCAGGTCCTGGCAAGCCGGGTGGACATGTTTCCCTCGAACTGGATCAGTGAATTTGAAAAACTGCAAAGCGAGGTTCCACCCGTTCCATTTGAAACCTTGTTGCCGCAGTTGATCGCCGCTTTAGGCGCATCTCCGCTGGAAATCTTTAACGAGGTGCAAACCACGCCGGTGGCTGCCGCTTCCATCGCCCAGGTGCATCTGGCACAGTTGAAGGACGGCACCGAGGTTGTGCTTAAAATCCGCCGTCCCGATATTGAGCAGAAAATTGAAGCCGATCTGCGAATTCTGGCGCATATCGCGCAACTCCTCGAATCCGAACTGCCTGAGGCACGGCGTTACCAGCCGGTACAAGTCGTCGCCGAATTTTCACGCTCCCTGCGCCGTGAGCTGGACCTGGCACGTGAAGCGCGCAATATGGATCGCTTTGCCCACAATTTTTCCACAGATCAAACTGTCCTGATCCCCAAGGTTTATTGGGAGTGGACCAGCGAAGTCATGAATGTTCAGCAACGGATTGACGGCATCCCCGGCAACAGTCTTGCCGCGGTAGATGCGGCCGGTCTTGACCGCAAGATGCTGGCGGCGTATGGCGCCGACGCCGTACTCAAAATGATTTTGATCGATGGCTATTTTCATGCCGATCCTCATCCCGGCAACGTTTTTTACTTGCCGGGAAACCGCCTGGCCATGCTGGACTTCGGCATGGTGGGGCGCCTGACTCAAGAGCGGCGCAACCAGATCGTGGATCTGCTCGCTTCCCTGGCGCGGCGCAATGAGCAGGGCATGCTGGAAGTCCTGCTGGAGTGGACGGGGGATGCCAGCGTGGATGACAGCAAGCTGGCCGCCGACGTCGGCGATCTGGTGGTGAACTATGAAAACATTCAGCTCAAGGATGTTCGTCTGGGCACCTTGCTGCAGGAAATCACCATGATCATGCGCGAGCATTCGCTGGTGCTGCCATCCGATTTGACCCTGCTGTTCAAGGCATTGATTACCCTGGAAGGACTGGGCCATCAGCTTGATCCCGGATTTCACCTGATCAGCCGTCTCGAGCCATTCGTCGAGCGGGTGATTCGCGAACGTTACACCCCGGGCGCCATATGGCAACGCGGCTGGCAGGATTTCAACCAGGTCTATGGCTTAATGACCGGCTTGCCGCGCGATATCGTTCGCCTGATCCGGGAAGTTCGCCGCGGTAAATTCAGGATCGACCTCGACCTGAAACGCCTGGATCATTTTGGCCAGCAAATCGATCACAGCGCCAACCGCCTGACCATGGCCATCATGACCGCTTCCCTGGTGATCGGCTCCTCCATCGTCATGACGGTCGAAGGCGGACCGACCCTGTTCGGCCTGCCCTTGTTCGGCCTGCTCGGTTTCCTGCTGGCTTTTTTCAACAGCATCTGGATCGTTTTCTCGATCTGGCGCTCCAATCGTCATTAATTCGGCAAATCCGGTAAACTTCACCCTTCCAATTAAATCTTTGCGCACTCACCGCGTGCCATGTTTTTCCCCTGATACCGAATGCCCGATCTGGATCTGATTTTTTCTGATGATGGACCCCTTGCCAAGGCAGCGGAGGGCTACCGCCTGCGTCCGCAGCAGCTGGAAATGGCCCACGCCATTGCCGGGGCGATCGAGAAGCATGAGGTTCTGGTGGCCGAGGCCGGGACGGGGACGGGTAAAACCTTTGCCTACCTGATCCCGGCGCTGCTTTCCGGCGGCAAGGTGATCGTTTCCACCGGCACCAAGACCCTGCAAGACCAGCTTTTCAACCGCGACATTCCGGCCGTGCGCGCCGCGCTTCAGGTGCCGGTCACGGTGGCGATGCTCAAGGGGCGCGCCAATTATGTCTGTCATTACCACCTTGAACGGGCGCGCAATGAGGGGCGCTTTTTCAATCGTGAGGATGTCAAATACCTGCCGCTGATCGAACGTTACGCCAAGATCAGCAGCGACGGCGATAAAAGCGGTTTGGGCGCGGTGCCTGAAGATGCCGGCATCTGGCCTTTCGTCACTTCTTCGCGCGACAACTGCCTGGGGCAGGAATGTGCTTATCACAAGGACTGTTTTGTGCTGGAGGCACGCCGCAGGGCTCAGGCCGCGGACGTGGTGGTGGTCAACCATCACCTGTTTTTTGCCGACGTGATGCTGCGCGACGAGGGGCTGGCGGAGCTGTTGCCGGCCAGCAACACCGTGATTTTTGACGAGGCTCACCAGTTGCCGGAAACAGCCAGCCTGTTTTTCGGCGATAGCTTGAGCACCAGCCAGATACTGGAACTGGCGCGCGATAGCCTGGGCGAGGCGCTGACCTCGGCGAAAGATTTTACCGCTTTGCCTGATGCGACAGCGGCGCTGGAAAAAGCCGCGCGCGACTTGCGCCTGGTGTTTTCACAGGATACCGGCCGCATGCCGATGCAGCGCGCGCAAGCGTTGCCCGCTTTCAACGAAGCCCTGGCCGGGGTGAACAAGCAACTCGCCGAACTGGTCAAATTGCTGGAATCGCAGGCCGAGCGCAGCGAAGGCCTGGGCAATTGCTGGCAAAGAGGGCAGGAACTGGCTGGCAAACTCCGTCACTGGCAGGACGAGTCCGGGCTGGATTTCGTGCGCTGGGTGGAGGTGTTCAGCCATGCGCTGCAACTGAATGCCACGCCACTTTCGATTGCGGAAATTTTCAGCAAACAGCTGGCGGGGCAGGCGCGCGCCTGGATTTTTACTTCCGCCACATTGGCCGTAAAAAGGGATTTCGGCCATTATCAGGGGCAAATGGGGCTGCTGGAAGCGGCCACCGGATACTGGGAAAGTCCGTTCGATTACGAAAAACAGGCCATCCTCTACGCACCACAGGCCATGCCGGACCCCAATAGCGGCGACTATACCGAATCCGTCGTAGAGGCGGCATTGCCGGTGATCCGGGCCAGCGGCGGACGGGCATTTCTGCTCTGCACCAGCTTGCGCGCCATGCGGCTGGCGCATGGCCTGCTCAAGGAGGCGTTTGCCAAGGAAGGGCTGGATTTCCCTCTGCTGCTGCAGGGCGAGGGCTCACGCACCGAATTGCTGGAGCGTTTTCGCAAGCTGGGCAATGCGGTGCTGGTGGCCAGCCAGAGCTTCTGGGAGGGGGTGGATGTGCGCGGCTCGGCGCTGTCGCTGGTGATCATCGACAAGCTGCCATTCTCGCCGCCGGATGATCCGGTTCTGGCGGCACGCATCGAGAAAATCAACCGCGAGGGGCGCAACGCCTTCATGGAATACCAGCTGCCGCATGCGGTCATCACCCTGAAACAGGGGGCAGGGCGCCTGATCCGGGATGAGACCGATCGCGGCGTGCTGATGATCTGCGACCCGCGCATGCTGACCAAGTCCTATGGCAAGCGCATCTGGCAAAGCCTGCCGCCGATGAAGCGTTCGCGGGAACTGAAGGACGTGGAAGCGTTCTTTGCCCAGAAATGAACCTGTAAAAAGCAGATAACCACGGAGAACACGGAGTTATGTCAAAGTGTTAGGTGGGTTTCGTGCATTACCCGCCGGGTGGTGCCAGGATTTCCGTCATAATCTTGTTTTTCTTCGTGCTCTCCGTGTGCTCCGTGGTTCAAGCGAGGTTTCAAGAATGAAGCGGATTTGGGTAAAATGCGGCCTGTTTCTGCTGCTTGCCGGTGCGGGAAATGCCTGGGCACAGCAGCCTGAAGCAGAAGCGAAGGTTTACCTGCAAAGCTCGCGCCTGGCCGGTTTCAAGTACTACGAGGGGCGCAAGTTGTGGCCGCAGCTGAAGACGGGCGATGAGCTGAAGCTGGTGCGCGAGGCCGATAATCCCCATGATGGCAATGCCATCGGCGTGGAGTGGCAGGGCCACAAGCTGGGGCATGTGCCGCGCACGGACAACGCCGCGCTGGCGCGCTTCATGGATCATGGGCAGCATCTGGAAGCGCGTATTACTGCACTGCCGAAAGAGAAGCGGCGCGGACGCTGGATTGAATTCGAAGTTTACATGGCGCATTGATGAAGCTGCTTGCACTCGATACCTCTACCGAAAATTGCTCTGTCGCCCTGTGGCTGGACGGGGAGGTGCTTTCGCGCCAGGAACTGGCCGGTCAGCGCCATTCGGACCTGATTTTGCCGATGCTGGAAGAGGTGCTGGGCGAGGCGGGAGTCACACTCAAATCACTGGATGGCATCGCCTTTGGCGAGGGGCCGGGCTCCTTTACCGGCTTGCGCATTGGTTGCGGCGTGGCGCAGGGGCTGGCTTTGGGGGCAGACCTGCCGGTTCTGGGAATATCCACCCTGCTGGCTCTGGCGGAGGCCGCGCCGGGCGACCGGGTGCTTGCCTGCCTCGATGCCCGGATCGGCGAGATCTATCATGCGGCGTATGAAAAGCGGCATGCTGCATGGCTGACCGTCAGCGAGCCCAGCTTATGCTTTGCCAAGGATGCGCCCGCACTTCCCGGTACAGGATGGATTGGAGCCGGAAGCGGCTTTGCTGCTTATGCGGAGGCGTTGCAGCTACGCTATGCGGGACAAGTGCTTTCCTCGGATGGCAGCGTCTATCCCCAGGCGCGCGAGATGGTGAAGCTGGCCGCGCCCCTGTTCGGACAGGGGCTTGGAAGGGATGCCGCACTGGCGGCACCGCTCTATATTCGCAACAAGGTCGCGCTGAAAACGGCAGAGAGAAAATGAACGCGCAACTCAATAATTACCAAAGACCCGTGCTCAGGCCCATGCAAGCGGGTGATGTGACGGCAGTGCTGTCTGTCGAGCAGAAGATTTACCAATTCCCCTGGACCCTGGGTAATTTCACGGACTCTCTCAGCGCTGGCTACAGTTGCTGGGTCTATGATTTTTGCGACCACCCGATCGGTTACGCCATTCTGATGATTGCCGCGGGCGAGGCGCATTTGCTCAATCTGGGCATTGCTCACGATTGGCAGAGCCAGGGCCTGGGACGCAAATTCCTGCGGCATCTGATTGACATCGCGCGGCAAGACAAGGCGGACATGATGTTTCTTGAAGTGCGCCCTTCCAACCGGAAGGCCATTGAGCTCTATCTCAGCGAGGGTTTCAATGAAATCGGCTTGCGCCGCAACTACTATCCGGCCGCCAATGGCCGCGAGGATGCCATCGTGATGGGGTCTTCCCTGTAATGCCGCGCCAGGATGTGCTCCAGGAGCTGAATCTGTGGCCGGTGTGGCGGTTGCGCGCTAGCGGTACGGCCACGTCCTTGGGGGAAACGCCCGCTCTGGAATGTGCCTTGCCAAACCCGCATGAAGATTGCAGGCCGGGCTTCAGCCCGACGCCTCGGGCTGAAGCCCGACCTACAGGACCGGACGCCACGGGCCGGCGCGAAGCCATCCTGTCCATGGAATGGAACGAACTCAAGCTGGCCGTCTCTGCTTGCACGGCCTGCCGTCTGCATGAATCCCGCACTCAGACGGTTTTCGGCACCGGCGACGAGCAGGCCGGCTGGCTGCTGGTGGGGGAGGGGCCGGGCGCGGAAGAGGACAAGCTGGGTGAGCCCTTTGTCGGGCAGGCCGGCAAGCTGCTCGACAACATGCTGGCGGCCATCAGCCTGAAGCGTGGCCGCAATGTGTATATTGCCAATACCGTCAAATGCCGTCCACCCGAAAATCGCAATCCGCAGCCGGATGAAGTGGCTGCGTGCGAGCCTTACCTGACCCGCCAGATCGCGTTGATCCGCCCCAGGCTGATTGTCGCGCTCGGCAAGGTGGCGGCGCAACGGTTGCTGGAAACGGACCGTACCATCGCCAGCCTGCGCGGAAAACTGCACCAGGCAGAGGGCATTCCGCTGATCGTGACCTATCACCCCGCCTATCTGCTGCGCAGCCTGCAGGACAAGTCAAAAGCCTGGGAGGATTTGTGCTTCGCCGTGCGCACCATGCAGGGCTTGCAAAACACGGCTCAGGATGTTTCCGGCTGATTTTTTCTACGAAGAAGCGATGACGCGCTGGTAGCGGTAATAAATCAGCCACATCGAGAGGCTGACAAAGGCGCCGAAGATGATGGTGATGGTGTTGATGTGCAGGCCCGACTTGATCATCATCGCATAGCCGCCGAGCAGCAGCAGAATGCTGATGTTTTCGTTGAAATTCTGCACTGCAATGGAATGCCCGGCCCCCATCAGCAAATGGCCGCGATGTTGCAGCAGGGCGTTCATCGGTACCACGAAGAACCCGCCCAGCGCGCCGATCACGAACAGCAGCGCGATCGCTATGCGCCAGTCGTCGACCAGAACCATGGACATGACGGTGAAGCCCATCAGTATCCCGGCCGGGAGTATCTTGACGGATTTTTCCAGGGTGACGAATTTTCCTGCCACAACCGCACCCACAGCAATTCCCACTGCCACCACGGCGGTCAGCTGGGTAGCCCTTTCGATGTCGAATTTCAGAATCAGGCCTGCCCAGGTCAGCACCACCAGACGCAGCGTGGCACCGGCGCCCCAGAACAGGGTAGTAACGGCCAGCGAAATCTGGCCCTGCGGGTCGCGCCACAGCAGGACAAAGGAATGCCAGAAATCATGCAGTACGTACAGGGGGTTCTTTTTGGGTAATTTGTGATCAATCGCAACATGCGGAATGAACAGGTTGAATACCGCGGCACTGACATACAGCAGCGTCACGGCGATGACCGCAAATGTGGATACGCTGATGCTGCCTGCCAGTTGCCATTTGGAGAGCAGAGAAGCGGACAGCGAAGGATTCAGGAGAATGCCGCCAATGATGGCGCCCAGCACGATGGCTGCCACCGTGGCACCCTCCATCCAGCTATTCGCGACCACCAGTTTGGACGGCGGCAGATATTCGGTAAGGATGCCGTATTTTGCCGGGGAGTAAGCTGCCGCGCCCAGGCCCACGATGCCGTAGGCGTAGAGCGGGTGCAAGCCGAATAGCATGGCCAGACAGCCGGCAAACTTGATGCTGTTGCTGATGAACATGACCCGGCCCTTGGGGATGGCATCGGCAAAGGCGCCGACAAAGGGGGCAAGCAGGATATAGGATACGACGAAGAATTGCTGCAACACCGGAATATGCCAGTCCGGGGCACTGAGCTCCTTCAGCATCGCAATGGCGGAAAAGAGCAGGGCATTGTCGGCCAGAGCCGACAAGAATTGCGCCGTGAGGATGATGTAGAAGCCGAATTTCATTAGCGCGGCAGGTGAGTGGTTGCGGCTTGATTGATGAGTTTCGCTTTATACCATGAAACCCGAAACCCTGTCTTGGCAGGCGAGTCAGCGAATTTCGCTCAACAGCCGGTCCTGCACATCGCCATGCAATTCAGTTGCGAGATGCGGGTAGCGATGGCGGGCCACAATTCTGTTGTGCTGGCTTGAAATTGCATTGGGAGCATTCTCGATTGAGTGATGGTGTGTTAAGTTTAAGCGCCAGATGAAGCCCGCAAATAGTCTAATGTGATAGATAAGGATTAAACGTGAACAGATTGATTATTATTGTATTTGCAATATTCTTCCATGCTGTGGCCGGGGCGTCGCCCAGCATGCCGCAGCCTAAAGTGGTCAAAATCAACGAGCGCGTTTATGCCTTGCTCGGACCCATGGGCCAGCCGAGTGCCCACAATCAGGGCTACATGGTGAACAGCACGGTGATTATTGGCGATCAGGGCGTGATCCTGATCGACAGTGGCGCCTCGGATGAAGTCGGGAATCATCTCGGCAAGGCGATTGCGAAATTGACCACAAAACCCGTGACCCACGTCATCAACACCCATCACCACGGCGATCATGTGCTTGGCAATATCGTGTTTGGAAAAGCCGAAATCATCAGTTCGGAAATTTGCCGGGAGATGGTGAACAAGACCGGTGATGAGTGGGTTGCCCTGGTGGAGAGCCTGGTCGGCCACAAACTGCCCAATACCCGGCCTGTGCCTGCCAGCGTGACCTACGCGGGGGAAAACACCCGCACCGAACGGACCATTCAGGGCATCAGGCTGGAGTTCTGGGTGCCCACGGGTTCGCATACAGCGGGCGACATGATGGTTTATCTGCCGGAGGACAAGGTTCTGGTGGGAGGCGACATTCTGGTCAACCACACCATTCCGGTGATGCGTGAAGCCCTGGTGAAAAACTGGGTGGGAACACTGGAACAGGTGCGGACGTTTGATGCAAAAACCATCGTTCCCGGTCATGGCCCCCTGATGAAGCAGGAAGATGTGAGCAGGTTACAGCGCCAGATGGCGGCTTTTTACGCAGGTATTGAAGCTGGCTACAAAAAAGGCCTGAGTGACAGCGAGACGCGCAAGAAACTGGATGTGCGGGAATGGAAAAAACTGGAAGGGTTCGATGCCAACATCGGCGGCAACGTAAGCCGCACCTATCTTGAGGTCGAGCAGGCCAGTTTCTGAGGATTTTTTAGTCAATCCGCCTTATCCATAATGCGCTGCTTTGCGCTCGCGCGATCACTGGCCGCCGTTTTGCGAAGAGGGCATTATGATAATATGGCGCTCCTTGCCGGGTGCGGACATCCGCCGGATTGGCTAATGGGTTATCGGGTTCAAAATGAATCGAAAATACTATGAAGCATATTCAATAAATATGCCTGCCTCGGGGTTGAGCATGACGTTTTCGCAATATATTAAAATTCAGTCTTGTGCATAGCCGTCTGACCGGGATGTCCGATTCACGCGCCTATCTGTGGCTGATCCTGCTGATCGGTGTGCTGACTGCCTATCGCGCGCTGGTGCCGGCAACGACCGGCCTGTTGCTGAATGTCGATGAGGCCTATTACTGGGGGTGGGCGCAAAACCTTGACTGGGGCTATTTCTCCAAGCCCCCGATGATCGCCGCGCTGATTTCCCTGACTACCGGGCTGTGCGGTGATGGGGTGTCCTGCGTCAAACTGGGCTCGCTGCTGGTCTATCCCGTTACAACCCTGCTCATCTTCCGCACCGGGCAGGTGCTGTACGATGCGCGCACCGGCTTATGGGCCGCCGCGCTGTTCCTGCTGATGCCAGGCGTGTCCTTGTCCAGTCTGATCATTTCCACCGATGTCCTGTTGTTTTTGTTTTGGTCGCTCGGCCTGCTGGCGCTCGCCCGCGCGCTTGAAACGGATGCCTGGCGGCACTGGTTGCTGCTCGGCCTGGCTTGCGGATTGGGCCTGATGAGCAAGTACACGATGGCGTTGTTTGCCCCGTCCATATTGATTGCTTTCCTGGTGGTGCCGGAGTGGCGCCGCCATTTGCTGAATTCGCGTTTATGGGCGGCCGCCCTGCTGGCGGTGCTGATCTTCCTGCCCAACCTGCTGTGGAATGCCATGCACGGCTGGCCGACACTGCATCATACGGTGTACATCTCCCATCTGGACAAACAGACGCTGCGCTGGGATGAACTTGGCACATTCCTTGGCGGGCAGTTCGTTGTGTTCGGTCCGCTTGCCCTGGTGCTGTGGCTGGCGGCCTTGCGCGGTGCGGTCGGCCAAAGCTCGGCCAGTTTCCGGGCCAATCGTTTGCTGGCGGTATTTTCCCTGACCTTCCTCGCCGTGATCACCATGCAAGCCTTGCTGGGCCGGGCGCATGCCAACTGGGCGGCGCCAAGCTTTGTCGCGGCCAGCATACTGCTTGCGCATTGGTGCGTTTCACGGCCACGCTGGCTGCTGGCTGCATTGATTATCAATGTCATGTTCATGTTCGGTATTTATCATTACGAGCGTGGGGCGCATCTTCTTGGCGTTGAACTGAGCGGCACGACGGACCCGTTCAAACGGGTGCGCGGATGGGACCAGCTAAGCGGGCAGTTTGCCCAGCGCGAGAGTGAGTTTCAAGGGACGCGGCTGATGAGCGAGGACCGCGAGGTACTGGCGCTGCTGGCCTACCATCGCCGCATCCCGGCCGATGGGATGCGGAGCTGGAATCCGGAAGGACAGATTCGCCATCAGTATGATCTTTTCTACAGCCTTTCCGCAAAGGATATCGGCACCGATTTGCTGTATGTGACCGGGAATAATTCAATAGACGAAGTGGCATCGCATTTTGCCGAATCCCGCCGTCTCGCACCGCTCGAATTTGCCGTGCATCCGGACTGGATACGCCATTACGAGGTCTACCTGTTGCGGGGTTTCAAGGGGTGAAGCGGCTTGCGAGGATCTCGCCGTGGTGGTGGGTGTTTATTGTTTCGGCATTCTGTTTTTCAATCTGGCCGGAATGGGATCTGCTTATCAGCGGTATGGCCTACGAAGCCGGCAACGGCTTTATCGGAAACCGTTATCCGTGGGTGCGCCTGATCTATGAATCGGACCGGAGGCTGGCCTCCGCGGCCTTGCTGCTGTGCCTGATCCTGATAGCAGGCAGTTTCGTGCATGCCTGGCGGGGGCGCTGGCCGAGCCGTGGCGCAGGCGTATTCCTGCTGCTGAGCCTGTTGCTCGGACCCGGCCTGATGGTGAACCTGGGACTGAAAGAGCACTGGGGGCGGGCCCGGCCAACACAAACTGCCGACTTTGGCGGCCCAAAGATCTTTACACCAGCCTTGAAGCCGGCTGCAAATTGCCAAAATAACTGCTCTTTTGTCAGCGGTCATGCCTCGGTAGGATTCTGGTGGCTGGCACTCGGCTTGGCCTGGCCCGCCTGGAGAATGCGCGCGATGGCTCTGGGGCTGGGGCTGGGTGGATTGTTTGGGCTGGCTCGTATATTGCAGGGCGGGCATTTTGCCAGCGATGTGATTTTCAGCCTTCTGGTGGTATGGGGTATGGCTGAATTGCTCGCCTGGGTATTTCGCAGCCAGGCCTGGCTGCCACCGCCTCAAGACAAGCAAAGCGCATCCTTTGCATCCTGAATGCAAAATGGCCAAGCGATTCCTGCCCTCCACAAAAAGCCAATAATTCAGCTTAAGCAGCTTATTTAATGCAATATTTCCCTTCCCACCCCTTGGCCGCGCAGCTGGACGCGCTTTCCACCTGGCGCTGGCGCTTGCTTCTTTGCCTGCTTTTTGCCATGGCGGTGGGCGTGCTCTCATGGGGCATCTGGGAGCCTACCGGGCTGACGGGCAAGGACGAATACCTGCTTGGGCTGCGGACCCCGATGGAAATGATGGAAAAGGACGTGTGGCTGGTGCCATTTCTGGATGAGATGCCTCGCGTGCGCAAGCCTCCCTTGCTCTATTGGCTCGGGCGCGCCAGCTTCGAGATGTTTGGTCCTTCACTTTTTTCAGCGCGCATCGTTACCGTATTTTTTGCCGCCTTGCTTGTTCTGACGGCAACCCTGACCGCCGTGGAAATCAGCCGTGACAGGTGGCTTGGGATATTGACAGGGGTGTTGCTGCTCGGGATGTTTGGCCTGGCGACCGAGGCACGCCGTTTCATGCTGGATGTACCTGTCGCCACGGCAAGCGCATTTTCTTTTTTCGCTTTCCTGCGCTGGTGGCGCAGCGCACGCCCGGTTTGGCTTGCTGTTTGCGCTGCGGCCCTGGCTGCCGGTTTTCTGTTCAAGGGCCCAATTGTGGCACTGGTGTGCGGCGGCGGGATACTTGCCCTGTGGGGGTCCGGAAGGCTGTCCCTGGCTGCCCTGGGTAAAAAATGGGGAGGGCTGTTCCTCGCAGCCCTGTTGTTCGCAGCGCTTGCGCTGCCCTGGTTTTATTACGTCCAGAACCTTTATCCGGAAGTGATGGCCGAGGCCTACGAAAAAGAGATGGAGGCGCGGCAGCTCTGGAACCTTTCCCCGAAAGCCCTTTTCAGCCTGCTCCTGCTTGCGCTGCCGTGGTCTTTTGCCGCTCTCGTTTACGGCTGGACCCAACGCCACGATAAGGCAAATATGCGCTTTGCCGTTTTGTGGCTGCTTGCGACGCTGCTACCGTTTTTTTTCATCCTCACCTTCGAACGTTATCTGATCGGTTCCTTGCTGCCGCTTGCCATGATTTGCGCGCTGGGCATGAGGCAGGGCATTCAATTGCCGGGATGGGCGCGGCATCTCGGAGGGGGGCTTTCATTACTGTTTGCCCTTTTGCTGACTGCGTTCGCATTCTGGTTCGAGCGCGGCGGCTGGCCATGGGCGTTGCCCGTGATCGCCTATTTTGTCTGGGCCTGGTGGATGCAGCGCGGAAATGAGCTTCGCATCGCGGGTGCCATGCTACTTTGGCTGGTGATCGTGGGTGTCGTGTTCCCTCGTTTTGGGGTGAATGACCTGCCTCGCGACTTGCCCCTTGCGCTACAGGGCCGTCATGTGATCCTTTTTGACGGGCCCCAGCCAGCCATGCTGCCAATTCTTGCACAACGTGCCTTTTATCAGACCAGCCGCCTCCGGGAGGCGGATCTGGCTTCGCCCGCTGGGCCCGCAAGCGTTGTTCTGGTACGCGCCGAGGATGAGTTGCCACTTCGCCAGCAAGCATCAGCGCTTGGTTTTGCGCTAACGTCTGCAGGAAGCTACAGGACGCTCAGTTCCATGGGTTCCGGCATCCGTTTTGCGCGCCAGGGGGCAGGCAAGGAAGACTGGAAGAGAGCATTGGCAACACGCGACCTGGGACCCTTGCAATCCCGGGTATTGATATTCGAGGCGGTGCGCGGTCAATGAGCGCGATTCGCCTGGTTTCCGCGCTTTTGTTAATGCTCGGCGCTTCAGCCGTCCTGTTTTCTGCCCGCCCGCCGGAGCCTGCCTTTGACGTGCCGGCAAAGCAGCCGGTATCCGTGACCGGCCCCGCTTTTGCTGAACATGTTCTTCCGCAACCGACCCCTTCGGCACATAGCGTGAGCCTGGTCGATCTGGGCAATGGAAAAATCGGCGCGGCGTGGTTTGGCGGGCGGCGCGAGGGCGCGGATGACGTGGGTGTCTGGTTTTCGGTATTTTCAAATAAGCAGTGGGAGCGCGCGCGAGAGATTGTGAACCGCGCCAATACCCAGGCTGAAGTAGCCCGCTTTGTACGCAAGATCGGCAATCCCGTATTGTGGCGCGCTCCCGATGGCCCTCTGCATCTGTTTTTTGTCAGTGTTTCTTACGGCGGATGGGCGGGAAGCTCGATCAATCACAAAATCTCACTCGATGGCGGCATGAACTGGCAAGCGGCCAGGCGCCTGGTGACCAGCCCCTTTCTCAACATCAGCACTCTCGTGAGGGGCGCGCCGCTTACGTTATCGGACGGTTCGGTCGTCTTGCCGGTCTACCACGAATTCATCAGCAAATTCCCGGAATGGCTCCACCTTGCGCCGGATGGGGCTGTGATCACAAAGCGCCGCATGGACCATGGCCGCAATACCTTGCAGCCCAGTGTCGCCGCGCTGGACGAACGTCATGCCCTGGCCGTATTGCGTTATGGCGGCCCGGCACCGGCACGAATCTGGGCGGCTGAAACACGCGACGGCGGCCTTGGCTGGGAGCCCGCCCGCGCCTTGCCGCTGCCGAATCCGAATGCAGGAATTGCCCTGGCACGCCTTTCCGACGGCAGGTTGCTGCTGGCTTACAATCCGGTCGAAGGCAACCGCAATCGCCTGGGGCTGGCCGTGTCCGCGGACGGAGGCGTGACGTGGAAAGCGTCGCGGATGCTCGAGGACAGTACGGATGCGGCAAATGAATATTCCTATCCAAGCGTTCTGCAGTCAGACGATGGTTATATTCACGTTGCCTATACCTACCACCGCAAATCGATCAAGCATGTTGTTTTCACGCCTGCATGGCTGGAGGGGGAGGCAATGTGACTGATATCACCGCTGTATATGCGACCTGCGTTCAGGCGCTACTGCTGGGCGCATTTGCGGTATTGCTGCTCGACCGCCTTGTGCTTGCGCCGGGGCGAAGAATCCTGCTCGCCGCCATGGTGGGCGCTGCCGCCATGGTGCCTTTCGCATCAGGTGCTTCCTTCATGTATTTCAGCCGGGGCTTGCTGGGCGACCCGAGCGTGAGTACGGTCCTTTTGCTGCTTGCCGCGCTTTTCCGCGCCCCGCGCGAATCACGCCCTGTGCCGGCATTCATTCCCTGGTGGGTGATGATTCTCGGCGTGCCTCTCTATTCGACGGCGCTTGGCGCCGGTGGATTTGACCTTTACGAGTGGGGTTATGGCGGCCATAAGCTGCTCCCGCTGCTTTTGCTTGTTGCCGCCATTCACTGGCGGCATTACCCGGCATTGGCGGGCGTTCTTGGCCTGGGTATGCTGGCATGGTATTTTCGCCTGCTCGAGTCCGCCAATCTGTGGGATTATTTGCTCGACCCCATGTTATTTGTCTGGGCTTTATGGCAACTGGTTCTTGCCATGCTCAGGCGATTCAAGCCACACAGGACTTCTGCTTCGTGAAGTGCACGTACCGCGTTTCGTCCCGGGTAATCCACTGGAGCCAAAACATCACTGTGGGAGCGGCGCCCTCGCCGCGATTTGCGATCGCATTCGCGCCGGGGGCGGCGCTCCTACATGCACGAGCATTCCAATGGGCAATCCGGGTTTATGACAGTTTCAGGCTATGACGGGGGGGGTGGGTATGTTAGAATTTTGCGCTTTCGCGCCGCCCGTTCAATTCCGCGAAATCACCTTTTTTCATAACAATCAATCGAGCTCATGCCGATGCAGTCGAACCCGCAACCCATGGACGTTTCCATCGTCATCCCGGTGTACAACGAATCCGAGAACGTAGCCAATCTGGTGCGCCGGGTAGGCGAGGCCATGCTGCCCACCGGCAGGCGCTTCGAGCTAATCTGTATCGACGATGGTTCCGCCGACGATACGGCGCGGCAACTGGAAAATCTTGCCACGATCAATGAATGGCTGAACCCTCTTTACCTGATGCGCAACTACGGCCAGACAGCCGGGTTGCAGGCCGGTTTCGAAGCAGCGCAGGGCAGGCTGATCGTGACCCTCGACGGTGATTTGCAGAACGATCCAGACGATATTCCCGCGCTGCTCGACATGATGGACGAGCGGGCCGATGTGGACATGATTTCCGGCTGGCGCAAGGATCGCAAGGACAAATCCATCTCGCGCAAGCTGCCGTCCAAAATCGCCAATGGGCTGATTTCGTGGGCCACCGGGGTGGAACTGCACGACTACGGCTGCGCGCTCAAGGTCTATCGCCGCGAGATCATCCAGGAGATCAAGCTTTACGGCGAGTTGCACCGCTTCATCCCGGCACTGGCTGCCGAGGCGGGAGCCAAGATCATCGAAGTGCCGGTGCGCCACCATGCGCGCACCATGGGCAGCTCGAAATACGGCATCGATCGCACTTTCCGCGTCATTCTCGACCTGGTGTGGATCAAGTTCATGTTCCGCTTCCTGCATCGTCCACTACATGCTTTTGGCGGAGTGGGGCTGACTTTTTTCACCCCCGGCATGTTCATCATGCTGTGGCTGACGGTGCAGAAATTCATCATGGGTGCCGATATCGGTGGCCGCCCCCTGTTGCTGATCGGGGTAATGCTGATTCTGATCGGTGTCCAGTTTGTAGCCATGGGCGTACTGGGCGAGATTCTGACCCGCATTTACCATGAGCCCGAAGGCCGCGCCCAGTACCGGTTGCGTGCTGGGCCACGTGTGCAGCAAAAGAAATCGCCGGGGGTGCAACAGGAAAAGCATGACGCACCGCCGGAATCTTAAAACGGCGTTGCGCTGGAGCATCGCCGTGATGCTCCTGTCCCTGATTCTCTGGCTGGCCGGACCGCAAAAACTTGTACGAACCCTTGCTGGCGTCGATCCGGTTTATTTTCTCTCGGCCCTGTCCGTCTCCATCGCTTCCAACCTCTTATCCGCCGCACGCTGGGCTCATTTGGCCCGCCTGCTTGGCCTGATCGCGCCCACAGCCCGGCTGGTGGTATTTTACGCCCGTGGCATCACTGCCAATTCGGTCCTGCCCGGGGCGACCCTGAGCGGCGACATGCTGCGCAGCTACCAGCTCCATCGTCTGGGCAATGGCTTGCTCCAGTCCGGCATCAGCGTGCTGTTCGATCGCGTCAGCGGTCTGTGGGTGTTGTGCCTGATGTCGCTGTTTGCCGCCGCGCTGGCCTGGGGTGGAGGGAACGCGCTGAGCGGCGCGGCCTGGGGGCAGTCCGCGGCAGTGGCCGGCGCGCTGGCATTGGCCATCATGCTGCCTTTTTCCCTGGCGCTGGGGCGCTGGTGGGGATGGCTCCCGGTGAAAAAACTGGTTTCCGTCATCGACCAGTGTGTCGAGGCGCTGCGCGCTTTGTTGCACTCGCGCCGGGGACTTTTGCAGCAGATGGGATATTCCCTGGGCGTGCAGCTGCTTTCCATCGCCGCCTTGTGGCTATGCGGCTTTGCCGCCGGATTGAGCGTGCCGTTTCTTACCATGGCGGCGCTGGCCGGGCCGATTTTCATCATGGCCGCGGTGCCTGCCGGGCTGGGCGGGTGGGGCACGCGCGAGCTGGCCGCCATCCTGCTGTTCGGCGCCCTGGGCTATTCCGCCGAGCTGGCGGCTACCACCGGGATTCTGTATGGCTTGTGCGGCCTCGCCCAGGCCATTCTGGCCTTGCCGCTGATGATGAAGCGGTTCAATGCCGGGGTTGATCAATGAGTCTGAAAAAATTCGTTTGCCACAGAGAACACACAGAGAGCCGCTCAAAGGCATGTCACTGGAAATCCACTCCATTCTCTGTGTTCTCTGTGGCTTTGAAGTGAGCATTTCAGGATGAAATTGGCTTTCTTGACGGAATGGCGCTCGGGCCGGATTCCGGACCGGCATCTGCTGATTCTGCTGCTTGTGGCGACGCTTGCCTTTTTTTTCGGGCTGGGTGGGGCGCCGCTGTTCGATCTCGACGAAGGCGCCTTCAGCGAAGCGACGCGGCAGATGTTCGTGCGCGGGGATTTCCTTTCCCCTTATGTCAATAACGAGCCGCGCTTCGACAAACCCATCCTGATTTACTGGCTGCAGGCAGCAAGCGTGTGGCTGTTCGGCGTCAACGAGACCGGTTTCCGTTTCCCCTCCGCCCTCGCCGCCGTGTTGTGGGTGACGCTGGTGTACCGCTTTGTAGCCGGGACAATGGGCCGCACTACCGCTCTGGTGGCCGGCATCATTACCGCTACTTCCCTGGGCGTGCTGGCGATTGGCCGGGCGGCGACCGCCGATGCGCTGCTCAATCTGCTCATTGCTGCCACCATGCTGGATATCTACCGCTATTACCAGCAGCGCAGAAAAGCCATCCTGTATCGCGCTTTCCTGTGGATGGGCCTGGGCATCCTGACCAAGGGGCCGGTGGCGATCCTGATCCCGCTGGCGGTCAGCCTGATGTTTTTCGTCTCGCGGCGCGAGTTTGGCGCCTGGCTCAGGGCGGTGTTCAACCCTGCCGGCATTCTTGTCCTGATTGCCGTGGCGCTGCCCTGGTATGTGATCCAATACGGGCGGGAGGGCGACGCCTTTATCCAGGGGTTTTTCTTCACGCACAATGTGGGGCGCTTCAGCTCGCCCATGGAGAATCATGGCGGCGGGCTGTTTTATTATGCGGTGGTGATTCCACTCCTGCTGCTGCCCTATACGGGGCTGCTGCTGGCCACGCTGGGCCGGGTTCGGGAGGCGCTGCGCGATGATCTCCTGCTTTATCTGTGGCTGTGGTTCCTGTTCGTATTCGTCTTTTTTTCGTTTTCCGGCACCAAGCTGCCCCATTACGCGCTCTACGGCCTGACGCCGCTGTTCATTCTCATGGCGCATTACCGCGAGCGGGCCCGCAACCGCTTTCTGCTGCTGTTGCCTGCGCTGCTGTTCTTTGCGCTGCTGTTTCATGCATCCGATATCATCCTGATGCTCCAGCCGAAAGTGGAGGACAGCTATGTGGCCGCGCTTCTGAGCGCGCCCGGCGAGGCGTTTGGCCTGAGCTACCGGCTGCTGCTGGGTGGCGCCGTGGCCCTGGTGCTGATGCTGCTGGTGGAAAACCGGATTGCACCGTGGTTCAAGCTGCTGCTTGCCGGCCTTGCCAGTATGGTGGTGTTCGTCGCCGCGCTCAGCCCCGCTGCCGGCATCCTGCAACAGCAGCCGATCCGTGAAGCCGCCCTGATTGCCCGGGAGGTGAAGGAGCCGCTCATCATGTGGCGGCTGAACACGCCGAGCTTCAACGTCTATAGCGGCAGAAGCACCGAAAAGCGCGAACCCCGGCCGGGCGAAGTGGTGCTGACCAAAACCCGCTATGTGGCCGGGCTGCCCGCCTATGAGTTGCTCTACGAACGCCGCGGCGTTGCGCTGGTGCGCGTGTTGCCGGCGGGAAGCGGCAAATGAACGGCAAAACCCTGTGGCAGTGGGGGCCGCCCGTACTTGCGCTGTTCCTGCTCGTTGTGGTCCATGTGAGCGGGAGCAATCATGCCCTGTTCCTGTTGCTTAACCATCTTTCCGCCTACAGCGGCGATAGCGTATGGGCGCAACTCACGGTGATGGGCGACACGGCTATCGTGCTGGCCCTGCTCCTGCCCTGGTGGCGCAAGCGCCCCGGCCTGGTGTGGGCCGCGCTGCTGGCCGCGCTGCTGGCAACCGCCTGGACCCATGGCCTGAAGCCCTTTGTCGATGCGCCGCGCCCTCCCGCGGTTCTGGAGGCAGGCAGCTTCCACATCATCGGTCCGGCCTATCGCAACGGTTCGTTTCCCTCCGGGCACAGCACGGCAATTTTCACCCTCATCGGGGTAATGGTGCTGATTTTGGCAAAAGGCTGGCTACGCTGGCCGTTGCTGGCCTTCGCCATCCTGGTGGCGGTATCGCGCAGCGTGGTGGGCGTGCATTGGCCGCTGGACCTCCTCGGCGGCATGCTCGGCGGCTGGCTTTCCGCCCTGGGCGGGGTCTGGCTGGCAGGGCGCTGGCAGTGGGAACAGAAACGGGTAGTGCGCTGGCTTTCGTCGGCGATTCCGGCAATTGCCGCAGGCATGCTGCTGGTTGGGTATAAAACCGGCTATGCGGAAGCGGCATTACTGCAACAAGCAGTGGGAGCGGTTTGCCTCGCTCTTTGGGTGCTGGGCTGGAAGAAAGCCACACAATAATCCATTCAGACCTCTGAATACTTTCGGGTACAATCCCCTGATGCGTCGCCTCATCGCCATCCTTCTCATGCTCATCGTTCCGCTCCAGTTCGCCTGGTCGGCGACGGAGAGCTTGCATGGCCATCTGGACAACGAAGGACCGGTATCGGGATTCCACTCTCACGATGACGACCATCACCATCATGATGACGGGGCAGTCGATCACGACAGCTTTGCCGTGAGCGATACCAATGACGGCCATAACGACGACGGGCACCATGACGGCCATTACCATCCCATCTTCAGCACGCTGCTCATTGAGCCTTATCTGAAACTGAGTGAAGCATCACCCAACGGGCCGCCCATCAGGCCGCCCGCTTCTTTCACGTCCCACATCCCCCCCTTATTCGACTGGCCTCCGTCGGCTCTCCTCTAGAGCCGGCAGGACTGTTTTAGCCGACGCTGCATCGCGCAGCGAATCGGCCTCGTTGCCTGCCGGTGACCTCGACCCTATTTTTTCGTCCCGAGGAATCCGATGCGACACCTATTATCCGTAGTTCTGCTCGCGCTGCCGCTGGCCGCGTGGGCGCAAGCCGATCCAATACATACGCTCACCGAAGCCGAGGCCGTCCGCCTTGGACTGACGCGCACCGAACTGTCCGACCTGGCGCGCGGAAGCGTCGAGGCGGCGGAGGCCGATGCTCTGGCCGCCGGGCTTCTTCCCAATCCCACCCTCGGCTATAGCCGCGACCGCAACCGGGGAACGCCTGGCGCCACCGAAGATACCTGGCAAATCGCCCAGACCTTCGACGTATCCGGTCGTCGTGGACTGCGTCGCGAGGCAGCAGACCGCCGTGTCGACGCCGCGAATGCCGGCAACACCCTGCGACGGAGCGAAATCGCCGCAGAAATCCGCCACCGCTTCCATGAAACGCTGTTCAAGCAGGAAAGCGTCCGGGCGACCCAAATCTGGACCCAGCGCTTCATCCGCGTCGAGCGTCTGGTCGAAAAACTTGCCAAGGCTGGGGAGGCATCCGGCTACGACCGGCGCCGGCTTACCCGGGAGCGACAGACGGCGCAAGCCCGGCTGAGCACCGAACAGGCCGATCTCGATCGTGCTGCAGAACGCCTGGCCGCGCTGATCGGCCTCCCGGGCAAAGCTGCCGCAAGCGTCAGCGGCGTCTTGCCACCCACTGCACCGCTCCCCCTCGATAAGGCACTGTCCCGGCTGGAACAGCGACCGGACCTGCAAGTGCTGTCACGGCGCGCCGAGGCTGCCGGCCTTGAAGGCCGGGCTGCATCGCGCGGATGGGTGCCGGATGTGACGCTGGGTGCCGGTCCGAAGCACACGGACAACGGCATCACGCGTGAGAACGGCATGCTCGTCACGGTTTCGATTCCCTTGCCGGTTTTCGACCGCCAGCAGGCTGGCGAGAAACGCGCGCGGGCCGAGGCGCTCAACGCCCGCGCCGAGTACAGCCTGGCCCGCTCCCGCGCCGAGGGCGACCTGCGCGGCCTGCATCGTCAGGTGGAACGCCTGACCACAGCGGCTAGCGGCTACCGCACCCATGCGGTAGCCGAATCGTCCGAGTTGCTGCGCATCGCCGAAACCGCCTATCAGGGCGGCGAATCCACCCTGCTTGAACTGCTCGATGCCTATCGCGGCGCGTTGGAGGCCGAAATCACGGCCCTCAATCTCGAATGGAAAGCGCGTGAAGCAAGCATCGAATATGACCTGCTGACTGGGAGTGTCACCGAATGAACAAATATCTGATTGCAACGCTTTGTACCGCACTGTTCCTTACCGCTTGCGGCGATGCCGGCAACAAACAGGCCAGGGACGATAGCCACGCGCCCACGGCTGATGGCGGCCATGGCCACGGGGCCGGTGGCGAAAAACTTACCCACTTCACCGACCAGACCGAGCTCTTCGTCGAGTTCCCGCTCCTGGTGGCCGGTGAAAAATCCGCCTTCGCCGCGCACCTCACGCGGCTTGCCGACTTCAGGGCGCTGGCTGCCGGCAAGGTGAGCGTGATCCTGAGCGGCGGCGGCCAGCCGGACGAGGTGTTTGCCACCGAGACACCGGCCCAGCCCGGCATTTTCCGGCCAGAAGCCTTGCCGAAGCAGGCTGGCGAGCGGGAATTGGCAATCGAGGTGGCCACCCCGGAATTCACCGTGCGCCATCTGCTCGGTCCGGTCACAGTCTACGCCGACCGCAAGGCCGCCGACGCGGCGGGCGGCGAACATGACGACGAGGGCATCGGCTTCACCAAGGAGCAACAGTGGAAGGTGGACTTCGCCACCGCCGAGGTTGCCAGGCGGCCTATCCGCGCCGCCATCTCCGCGACCGGCACGCTGCGCGCCCGACCCGACGGCGAGGCATTGCTGACCGCACCGGCGCCGGGACAGGTGCAGACAACCGGCAAGTTCCCCCAACTCGGACAGGCCGTGAAGAAGGGCGACATCCTTGCCTACCTCACGCCGCGTCTCGGTGGCGACACGGATATGGCCTCACTCCAGGCCGGCGCGCGCAAAGCCAGGGTGGCACTGGAACTGGCCGGACGTGAGCGCTCCCGCATGGAAACCCTGTTCAGGGACGAGGCAGTGCCGGAGAAGCGGCTGCTGGCCGCCCGCGCCGCCGAGGAATCGGCCCGCGCCGAGTTAGACGCCGCCCAGGGGCGCCAAGGCCAATATGGCGGCGGCGCCGGTGGCGTGCCGCTGCGCTCACCGGTGTCGGGCACGATTGCCGATGTCCGCGTCTCGCCGGGCGCCTTTGTGCAGGAAGGCGCCTTGCTCTTTCACATCGCCGACCGGCGCGTCATGTGGCTGGAATTGCGCGTGCCCGAGTCGGAGGCGGCGCGTTTGGCTTCGCCCAGCGGCGCGACGTTCCGGGTGGAGGGTGTCGAACAAGGCTTCGAAATCGTACCGGGCAAGAACGGCCGCCTGATTGCCACCGGCGGCACAGTAGATGCGGTGACGCGCACCGTACCGGTGCTCTTCGAGCTCGCTCAGCCGGACGAGCGGCTACGCATCGGCATGGCGGTCAAGGCGCAAGTTTTCGCCGACGCCGCGAGCGAAGTGGTGGCCGTTCCCGCATCCGCCGTGCTCGACGAGAACGGCGTGCCGACAGTGTTTGTGATGGCCGGCGGAGAATCCTTTGAACGGCGACCGGTGCGCATTGGCGCCCGGGATGGCGATTGGCTGGAGGTCGTCGAGGGTCTGGAGCCGGGACAGCGCGTGGTTACGCGCGGCGCCTATCTGGTCAAGCTCGCCGCCACCAAGACCGGCGAAATCGGTCATGGCCACGCACACTAAGGGGAGAATGACATGATCGGACACATCATTGCGTGGTCGCTACGCAACAAACTTTTCATCGTCCTCGCCGGTGTGTTGCTGCTAGCCTGGGGCGGCTGGCAGGCAGCGCGCACGCCGGTGGACGTTTTCCCCGACCTCACGGCGCCTGCGGTAACCGTGGTGACCGAGGCCCATGGCATGGCGCCGACCGATGTCGAAAGCCTAGTCACATTCCCGATTGAAACCGCCCTGAACGGTGCGCCCAACGTGCGACGGGTACGGTCCGCCACCAAGATCGGGCTGTCGGTCGTGACGGTCGAATTCGAATGGGGAACCGACCTCTATCTCGCCCGCCAGGTGGTGGCCGAACGCCTGCAACTGGCGCGCGCAAGTCTACCGCCGGACATTCCCGCGCCGGCGATGACCCCGGCGTCTTCGATCATGGGCGAGATTCTGTTCATCGCGCTGACCTCGGACAAGCATTCCGGCATGGAGATGAAGAACGTCGCCGAACAGGTACTGAGGCGCCGGATTCTTGCCGTCCCCGGCGTGGCCGAAGTACTGCCAATCGGCGGCGATACCCAGCAGTTCCAGGTGACGGTAAAACCCGACCGGCTGGCGGCCTACCAGCTAACCCTGGACGAGGTGACGCAGGCGCTGCGCGAATCGAACCAGAACGCCTCCGCCGGCTTCTACGTCGAATCCGGTCAGGAATACCTGATCCAGGGCCAGGGCCGCATCGCGGTGCTGGACGACATTGCCGACACGGTGATCAAAGTCCGCGAAGGTCAACCCATACTCATCCGCGACGTGGCCGACGTGGCTATCGGCGCGGCGCCCAAGCGCGGCGTCGGTTCCCACAACGGCAAGCCGGCCGTGGTGCTGGGCATCCAGAAACAGCCCGGCGCCAATACCCTGGAACTGACCGACCGGCTCGACCGCACGCTGGCGGAAATCCAGGCCGGCCTGCCGGCGGGGATGAAGGTCGAAAGCCACATCTTTCGCCAGGCGGACTTCATCCGCGTTTCCATCGACAACCTGCTCGCCGCCTTGGGCGAGGGGGCTGTCCTGGTGATTGCTATCGTCTTCGCCTTCCTGCTTTCGGCACGCGCCACGGCGATCACCCTGGTCGCCATTCCGCTGTCTCTGGTGGCGGCCATCCTCTCGATGAAGGCGCTCGGCGCCACCATCAACACCATGACGCTGGGCGGCATGGCTATTGCCCTCGGTGCGCTGGTGGACGACGCGATTATCGTGGTCGAGAACATCGTCCGGCGCCTGCGCGAAAACCTCGCGAAACCGGAAAGCGAGCAACGTGCTGCGGCGCAGGTGGTGTTTGAGGCGACCAAGGAAATCCAGGGCTCCATCGTCTTCGCGACGCTGATCATCATGCTGGTGTTCATACCACTCTTCTTCCTCTCGGGCGTGGAGGGCAGGCTGATGGCGCCGCTCGGTTTCGCCTACGTGGTGTCGCTGGCCGCGTCACTGATGGTGGCGATCACAGTAACGCCGGTGCTGGCGGCGCTGTTCCTGCCGCGCTCTAAGATCGTCCGCGAGAACGTCGAACCGCGCTTCATCCATTTCCTGCATGCGACCTATCGGCGGGTACTGGAAGCCACGGTCACACGCTGGCAGATGGTGACTGCGGTGAGTGTCGTTGCGCTGGCCGTTTCTCTGGTCGCACTCTCCTTCGCCGGCCGTGCCTTCCTGCCAGACTTCAACGAGGGTACGCTGACCATCGGCACCGCCACGCTGCCAGGCACCGCGCTGGAGGAGTCCGACCGCCTGGGTCAAATGGTCGAGCAGATCCTGCTTTCACACCTGGAGGTGGTGGCTACGGCCAGACGCACCGGTCGTGCCGAGGGCGACCCGCATGCCATGGACGTATCGGCGTCCGAAATGGAAGTGACCCTGAAAATGGGCGAGCGCAGCAAGGAGGACTTCCTCGCCGCACTGCGCGACGATCTCTCGACCGTGCCCGGCACCCAGATCGTGGTCGGCCAACCGATTTCACACCGCATCGACCACATGCTCTCGGGCAGCCGCTCCAACATCGCGGTGAAGATTCTAGGCCCCAACCTTGGCGAACTGCGCCGCCTGACCGGGGAAATCAAGGCGCTGGTGCAAACCGTGGCGGGCGCAGTGGACGTTACCGACGAGCAGCAAAGCGACATCCCCTTCCTGACCATCCGCTTCAAGCGCGACGCCCTGGCCCGGCACGGCCTTTCCATCCGGCAGGTGGCGGAAACCATCGAGGTGGCGTTTTCCGGCATGGCGGTGAGCCGCGTCCAGCAGGGCCAGGCGACCTACGATCTGGCGGTGCGCTTCGATCCGGCTGCGAAAGCCAGTCTCGACGCCATCCGCTCCACGCTGGTCACCACAGCCAGCGGCGCGCGCTTGCCGCTCTCCGCGCTGGCCGACATCCGCAACGACCGGGCGCCATACTCCATCTCGCGTGAGAACGTGCAGCGCAAGATGGTGGTAATGGCTAACGTCGCCGGGCGCGATCTGGCGAGCGTGGTGGACGACATACGGCGCAAGGTGGCAGCGGAGGTGAAGATGCCGCCGGGCTATCACGTGGAATATGGTGGCCAGTTCGAGAGTGCCGAAGAGGCCGGCCGCATCCTGCTGTTCCTGGGCATCGCGGTCACCGCCGGCATCTTTCTTTTGCTTTTCGTGGCTTTCCGCACCGCCCGCGACGCGCTGCTGGTCATGCTCAACCTACCACTCGCCATCATCGGCGGGGTGATTGGCGTATTTGTCGCGGGTGGCGTCCTTTCGGTGGCCTCGATCATCGGCTTCATCACGCTGTTCGGTATCGCTACCCGCAACGGCGTGATGATGATCGCCCACATCCATCATCTGGTGGAACACGAGGGCGTGCGCGACGCGGCAGAGGCCGTCAAACGCGGTGCCGAGGAGCGTCTGGTGCCCATTCTGATGACGGCCCTGGCCGCCGGTCTTGCACTGGTCCCGCTGGCGTTCGCCGCCGGACAACCGGGCAGCGAAATCCAGTCGCCGATGGCCATCGTCATTCTGTTCGGGCTAGCCAGTTCCACGCTGCTCAACATGATTGTCGTGCCGGCGCTGTACCTGCGTTTCGGGGCCATCAGCGCAGCCCGCGCGCCGACGGCCAGCGACGACCTTGACGATGCTTGAATCTTTCTTAACCAAAAGGAACAAACATGCAAAATAAACTTGGAAAATGGTTCATACCGGCCATCGCCCTGTCGGTGTCGCTCGCCGTCTCTTTGCCCGTCGCCCTGGCGCAACATATCCATATCTGATGCGCTCAAACTCTGCGCCATTCTTCCAGCAAGTGGTTTTACGCTGCGCGGCTGCAATACTGGCAGTCCATCCTCTCTTTGTCATTGTGAGCTCCCGAAGATTACGATGATTAACTTTCGGCGCAATGCCCTTCGGTTATTGCGCCCTACGTGCTGGGCTGGGTTTTGCAGCGGAAAGGAACTACTCGATCACCCATTGTGTGACAATGACATTTCTGGTCTTGGCTCCATTACCGGCTTGGAGAATATTATGCCTACGCGTTGCAAAGTGTTCATTGGATCATCATCCGAGGGCAGCAAAGTTGCAGATGCAGTTCGGCTACTACTCATTAATGAACTGGGTGAGAGCGCAAAAGTAGAGCTATGGACGCGTAAGTTTGAATTGAGCGCAACCTATATCGAATCTCTCGAGAAAGTACTTGCTGAAGCTGATTTCGCTGTCATGGTACTCACGCCCGACGACGTCACAACCAGCCGAAACAAGGAGAAACTTGCGCCACGAGATAACGTTATATTCGAACTCGGACTATTTATGGGCGGCCTTGGGCGCGAACGTTGCTATCTTGTTCATGAAGACAATCCAGAAGGCAAGGCGAACCTTAAACTGCCCTCAGACCTGCTTGGCGTAAAGGCGGCGACGTTCAAGCGTCAGGACGATGAGGATTTGGAGACGGTCCTTAATGCGAAGTGTGCCTTGATCGCCAGGCAAATGAGCATGCTTCCTCTCAGGCACAAACTAAATCCGGATGAAGCCGCAGCACGAGCATCCACACTCTCATTCTGTGAACGCCTGGAAGGCGCCTGGTGGGAGCATGTGTCGGCGGGAGAAAAATGTTGGCTGAGTTTCTTCAAAATTGAATTGGATAATCTACACAACTCAGTTCAGCTCAACGATGGACGCCACTTCGAGCCGGATGGCTCTCTAACCGCAAGATGGAAAAGTGTTACTACCCGCTTTTTCAGGGAAGAAAACAAAGTCGTGTATTTATGGCAGGGCTGGTATCCATCGAGCACCGATGCAAGTCCCCAGGACAGATTCCATGGCTATGGGGAATTCGAGTTTGAAATACCCGCGAAAGCTAGTGAGCCAATTGCTCGCGGGCAGGGAAAATTCTGGAATGTTGATGAAACCCATCCAGAAAGGACTTTGATAAAGGTTGTACAACTGCGCCGGGTCCCTGACAAGAGTATCTCCACGATGACCAGTGGCAAGCAAAAGGAAATCCGGGATTTGGTCACAAGGACGTTTCGCGACTGGGAGTGATTCAATTTTCCGCCGCATGCCCGCCAGGACTTCTACAAGCTCCTGAGCAGCACCAGCATCGCGCCGCCACCGCCGTCCGCTGCCCTGGCCTGACAGAAGGCCAGGGTTTCTTCGCGTTGCATCAGCCAGTGGGCAACCTTGTTTTTCAGCACCGGCTCGCGATTCTTTGAGCGCAGGCCCTTGCCGTGAATGATGCGGATGCAGCGCAGGCCGTTTTTCTGGCAGTGCTGGAGAAACTGGATCAGTTCCAGCCTGGCTTCGGCCACGGTGAGGCCGTGCAGATCCAGTTCGCCTTGCGTTACCCAGTGACCGCGGCGCAGTTTGCGCAGTACGGTGGTTTGTAGTCCGGGGCGCAGGAAGACCAGTTCTTCGCCGCTTTCCAGGCTATCGGCCCAGTAGACATGATCGCTGAGAGAGTCGAGCAACACATCGCGCTGGTCGCGCTGGCTTTGCAGGGGGATGGGTCTGGGCTTGGGCAGCGGATGAAGGAATCTGTGGCCGTGCCGCAGCGGTCTGGCGTCGCCGACAGCTGTGCGGAACAGGATCAGATCATCTTCATCCACCATCTATTGATCAGGCCAGAATTTATTTTGGCTGTAGGTCAGACTTTCTCGCCGGAACGAGATGCGCAGCATCCTTTCCCGGCGGGGATGCCCTTAACGGGTATAGTCCGATTTGTCGGGCTGAAGCCCGACCTACAAGTTCACGCATTCAGTGGCCGCCTCAATAGCAAGCCGGATTACTTGTGCAGGCTATCGAGATAGCGCTCGGCATCCAGCGCGGCCTGGCAGCCTGTGCCGGCGCTGGTGATGGCCTGGCGGTAAATGTGGTCCTGCACGTCGCCGGCAGCGAAAACGCCGGGGATGCTGGTCTGGGTGGCGAATCCCTTGTTTCCGCCCTGGGTCACGATGTAGCCGCCTTCCAGTGTCAGCTGGCCTTCGAACAGATCGGTGTTGGGCTTGTGGCCGATGGCGATGAAGATACCCTGCAGGGCGATGTCCTTGGTGGAGCCATCCGTGACATTCTTGAGGCGCATGCCGGTGACGCCGGATTTGTCGCCCAGTACTTCATCCAGTTCGCAGAAGGCTTCGAGCGTGATGTTGCCGTTCTGGATGCGGTCCATCAGCTTGTCCACCATGATTTTCTCTGCCTTGAAGGTATCGCGGCGGTGCACCAGGGTGACGTGCTTGGCGATATTGGACAGATACAGGGCTTCTTCCAGCGCGGAGTTGCCGCCGCCGACCACGGCCACGTCCTGATTCTTGTAGAAAAAGCCGTCACAAGTGGCGCAGCCGGAAACGCCGCGGCCCATGAATGCCTCTTCGGAGGGCAGGCCGAGGTATTTGGCAGAGGCGCCAGTCGAAATAATCAGCGCATCGCAGGTATAGGTGCCGGAATCGCCGATCAGGGTGAAGGGTTTTTCGCCCAGCCTGGCGGTGTGAATCTGATCGAAGATGATTTCGGTATCGAAGCGTTCAGCATGTTTCTGGAAGCGCTCCATCAGCGCGGGTCCCATCACGCCATCGACATCGGCGGGCCAGTTGTCGACTTCGGTGGTGGTGGTCAGTTGCCCGCCCTGTTGCATGCCGGTAATCAGAACCGGCTTCAGGTTGGCGCGCGCGGCGTAAATGGCGGCGGTATAGCCGGCGGGGCCGGATCCAAGAATCAGTAATTGGCAATGCTTGACGGACATGATGTACTCCGGTTATTGGGATTATTAAGCTAACATGATTGGGCTGGTTCCGATTTTAACAAGAATGTTGCGCATCCGTAACCTTGTGAATTTTGCCCGAATTGACTTCATGGTCCTTCTGCTATAATCGCCCAACCCGTTATACCCAATTCATATGGCATCAGCAAACCACACTTCCGGCAGCAGACAAACGACAGCGCATCCTTTCCCGCCCAGAATAGCCAGTCTGATGCGTGAATCATGGTGGCTGGTGCTGGTTGTCGCCGCGCTTTATTTCATCATGATCCTGGGTACCTATGATCGTGGCGATCCTGGCTGGTCCCACAGCATTACCGTGAGCAACATACATAACGCGGGCGGCGAGCTGGGCGCCTGGCTGGCGGATCTGTTTCTCTATCTGTTCGGGCTGTCCGCATACTGGTGGGCGGCTTTTTTCCTGTTTGCCATCAGTTGGGGCTATCGCCGCATCGATAGCGTGAACGCGGGCGAGCGCCGTTCACTGTTTGTGGCTTTTATTGGTTTCATCATCCTCCTGGTTGCCAGCAGCGGCGTGGAAGCGCTGCGTCTATACAGTCTTAAAGTGGCCCTGCCTCTGGCGCCGGGCGGAATGCTGGGCGCGCTGGTTAGCGAGTACCTGTGGAAAACCCTGGGCTTTACCGGTGCAACCCTGCTGATGCTGCTCACCATGGCCATTGGCCTGAGTTTTTTTATCGGCCTGTCCTGGCTGGAACTGATCGAGCGCATTGGCGGCTGGGTCGAGGATGGTTACAGGTATGTGATGCATCTCCGCGAGGCAAGACAGGATCGCCTGGCGGGCAAGGAAGCCGAGGCGGAACGTGAACAGGTCGTCACGGTGGAAAAGAAGCGCCAGGAAGAGCAGGAACCCATCCACATCCAGCCGCCAATCTTCGAGATTCCAAAGTCGGAGCGCGGCGAGCGTGAAAAACAGGCGCCGCTGTTCGAAAACATGCCTGATTCACCCTTGCCGCCCCTGCATCTGCTCGATGAGGCCGAGGCCAATGTCGAGTTCATCAGCCCCGAAACCCTGGAATACACTTCGCGCCTGATCGAGCGCAAGCTCGCCGACTTCGGGGTGGAAGTCAAAGTGGTTGCAGCCTATCCCGGACCGGTGATCACGCGCTACGAAATCGAGCCGGCCGTAGGGGTGAAGGGCAGCCAGATCATGAATCTGATCAGAGACCTGGCCCGCGCCCTGTCCGTGGTCAGCATCCGCGTGGTGGAAACCATTCCCGGCAAGCACTACATGGGCCTGGAACTGCCCAATCCGAAGCGTCAGATCGTGCGCCTGTCGGAGATTTTAAGCTCCAAGGCTTATGCCGGGATGAATTCACCCCTCACCATCGCCATGGGCAAGGATATCGGCGGCCAGCCTGTGGTGGCGGATCTGGCCAAAATGCCGCATGCCCTGGTGGCGGGCACCACCGGTTCGGGCAAGTCGGTGGCGGTCAATGCCATGATCCTGTCGCTGCTTTACAAGGCTGATCCGTCCCAGGTGCGCCTCATCATGGTTGATCCCAAGATGCTGGAGCTCTCGATCTACGAGGGCATCCCGCACCTGCTGGCGCCGGTGGTCACGGACATGAAGCATGCCGCCAATGCGCTGAACTGGTGCGTGGCGGAGATGGAGCGGCGCTACAAGCTGATGTCCAGCCTGGGCGTGCGCAACCTGGCTGGCGCCAACCAGAAGATCCGCGATGCCAAGAAGGCCGGGATGCCGCTCACCAACCCCTTCACCCTGACTCCGGACAGCCCGGAACCGATCGAGGAAATGCCGTTCATCGTGGTGTTCATCGACGAACTGGCCGACCTGATGATGGTTGCCGGCAAGAAGGTGGAAGAGCTGATCGCGCGCCTGGCGCAAAAAGCCCGCGCTTCCGGGATCCATCTGGTACTGGCCACCCAGCGCCCCTCGGTGGATGTCATCACCGGCCTGATCAAGGCCAATATCCCGACACGCATCGCTTTCCAGGTTTCCAGCAAGATCGATTCACGCACCATTCTCGACCAGATGGGTGCCGAGGCGCTGCTGGGGCAGGGCGACATGCTTTATTTGCCGCCTGGGACCGGCTACCCGCAGCGGGTGCATGGCGCCTATGTTGCCGACAATGAAGTGCATAAGGTGGTGGATTACCTCAAATCCCTGGGCGAGCCGCAATACGTGGAAGGCATTCTGGAAGGCGGCAGTTCCGATCTTGACGCTGAAGCTGGGGAGGGTGATGGCGACGCAGAGTCCGACCCAATGTACGACGAGGCCGTCGCCATCGTCCTGAAAAGCCGCCGCGCCTCGATATCGTCTGTGCAAAGACAGTTGCGCATCGGCTACAACCGGGCAGCAAGACTGATCGAGCAAATGGAAAAGGCCGGTCTGGTCTCGACCATGCAAAGCAATGGCAACCGGGAAGTGCTGATGCCGGATCGCGAGTAAAACAGAAATTATTGACCTGTCGTGGCGGCAGAAAGCGGCAGGGGCAGCGGCCATGCCGCCCAGTTTTTCGCGGCCGCACGGCCCTCATGAAAAACCTAAAGGATTATCTGTATCCAAATGAAATATCTGGCTTTGTTAATGTTCCTCCCAACACTGGCGTTCGCCTCGGGTGTGGATAGCCTTAAAAATTTCCTGCACAACAGCCACACGGTGAAATCACGCTTCACCCAGACTGTTGTGGACCGTAATGGCAAGACAATTCAGGCTGCGAGTGGCGCAATGCAGTTCTCCCGGCCAGGGAAATTTCGCTGGGAGTATGAAAAACCTTACCCGCAATTAATCGTGGGCGATGGCGCAAAAGTCTGGCTGTATGATGCCGACCTGAATCAGGTCACGGTCAGAAAGCTCGATCAGGCGCTGGGAAACACGCCTGCGGCATTGCTGGCGGGAAACAACGCCATCGAGCAAAATTTCACCCTGACCGATGCGGGGAAAGGCAACGGTCTCGAATGGGTGGAAGCCACGCCCAAGGCCAGGGAAGGCAGTTTTGAGCGTATCCGTCTCGCTTTCAGAGGCCAAACGCTTGAAGTAATGGAGCTGCGCGACCATTTCGGCCAAACCACGCTCATTCGTTTTGCAGGGCTGGAACTCAACCCCAGGCTGGCGCACCAGTTATTCACCTTTACACCTCCACAGGGTACGGATGTAGTCGGTGACTGATCTGTTTGCCAGAACGCCGCAACAGCCTCTTGCGGAGCAATTGCGGCCCCATGCGCTGAATCAGGTTGTCGGACAATCCCACCTCCTCGGGCCGGGCAAACCCTTGCGCCTCGCATTCGAATCCCGGAAGCTGCATTCGATGATCCTGTGGGGGCCGCCAGGCGTCGGAAAAACCACCCTGGCACGGCTCATGGCCGAGGCATTCGATGCTGAATTCATCGCACTCTCCGCTGTTTTTTCCGGCGTAAAGGATATCCGCGAGGCTATCCAGAAAGCCGAGCTGGCGCTGCAACAGCATGGCCGTCATACCATATTGTTCGTTGACGAGGTGCATCGCTTCAACAAGGCTCAACAGGATGCTTTCCTGCCTTTTGTGGAACAGGGGCTGGTGACCTTCATTGGCGCTACCACTGAAAACCCCTCGTTTGAAGTCAACAGCGCTCTGCTGAGCCGTGCCCAGGTGTATGTGCTGGAGTCGCTATCTGAAGATGAGCTGGGCACCCTGTTCGACCGCGCCTGTCAGGAAGGGCAGCATGGAATAGTGTTCAACCCTGGCGCCAGGGCACTGCTGATCGGCTATGCCGATGGCGATGCGCGGCGCCTTCTGAATCTTTTTGAGCAGGTGAGCAATGCTGCAATATCTAAAGATATTCAAAATATTGTAGAAGAATTCATACAGAACACATTAAGTCATAGCGCACGCCGCTTTGATAAGGGCGGCGACCAGTTCTATGACCAGATTTCGGCCCTGCATAAATCCGTGCGCGGCTCCAGCCCGGATGCGGCGCTTTACTGGCTGTGCCGCATGCTGGATGGCGGAGCAGACCCGCTCTATCTGGGTCGGCGCATCGTGCGCATGGCCAGCGAGGATATCGGTCTGGCTGACCCGCGCGCACTGCGCATGGCTCTGGATGCCTGCGAAGTGTATGAACGCCTGGGCAGTCCGGAAGGCGAGCTGGCATTGGCACAAGCTGTTCTGTATCTGGCTGCCGCACCCAAGAGCAACGCGGCCTACGTGGCGTATAATGAAGCCCGCGCTTTCATCCGCAATGACAAATCGCGGACAGTGCCGGAACACTTGCGCAATGCCCCCACCAAGTTGATGAAAGAACTCGGCTTTGGCCGCGAGTACCGCTATGCCCATGACGAGCCGGAAGGCTATGCGGCAGGGGAGAGCTACTTCCCGGACGAGATGAAGCCAGTGAACTTCTACCGCCCCACACCGCGAGGCATGGAGAGCAAGATAGGTGAGAAGTTGGCGTATTTGCGCGAGTTGGACGCAAAGGCGCGCAAAACAAAATGATTATTAAGGGATAAGGATATGCTGGACATTCAATTGCTGCGCACGGACCTGGAAAACGTCGCCAAACGGCTGAGCTCGCGTGGTTTCGAGTTTGATGTGTCTCACTTCCAGGAACTGGAACAGGATCGCAAGCTGACCCAGACCCGCACCCAGGAGCTGCAAGCAAGGCGCAACACCACTTCCAAACAGATCGGCCAGGCCAAGGCCAGGGGCGAGGATGTTTCCGCCATCATGGCTGAAGTGGCAAACCTGGGCGACGAACTGAAAGCGGCAGAGGAAAAGCTGGGATTCATCCAGATCAGGATGCAGGAACTGCTTTCCGGCATCCCCAATCTGCCGCACGAGAACGTGCCGTCAGGCAAGTCCGAGGCCGACAACGTGGAAGTGCGCCGGATCGGCACGCCGCGCATTTTTGACTTTGAAGTTAAAGACCATGTCGATGTGGGCGAGAGGCTGAAACAACTGGACTTTGCCACGGCCGGAAAAATCAGCGGCGCCCGCTTCACCCTGCTCAAGGGCCAGATGGCGCGCATGCATCGCGCGCTGGCGCAGTTCATGTTGGACGTGCATACCCTGGAGCACGGCTATACCGAAGTCTATGTGCCTTACCTGGTCAACGCGGATTCCATGCGCGGCACCGGGCAGTTGCCCAAGTTCGAGGCAGACCTGTTTTCGGTGCAGAAGAACGAAAACGAGAAGCTGTATCTGATCCCCACTGCTGAAGTGCCCGTCACCAATATCGTGCGCGATGAGATCCTGGCCGCCGAAGACCTGCCGCTCAAATTTGTCTCCCATACCCCGTGTTTCCGCTCGGAAGCCGGCTCCTACGGCCGGGATACGCGCGGGATGATTCGTCAGCACCAGTTCGACAAGGTGGAGATGGTGCAGATCGTGCGCCCGGAAGATTCCTATCTGGCACTGGAAGAGTTGACCGGCCATGCCGAGACTATCCTGAAAAAACTCGACCTGCCTTACCGGGTGATGGCGTTGTGCAGTGGCGACATGGGTTTTTCCGCCGCCAAGACCTACGATCTGGAAGTGTGGCTGCCGGCGCAGAATACCTACCGTGAAATCTCTTCCTGCAGCAATTTCGAAGCTTTCCAGGCACGCCGCATGCAGGCGCGCTTCCGCGGTGACAAGGGCAAACCGGAGCTGGTACATACCCTGAATGGCTCAGGGCTGGCGGTTGGCCGTACCCTGGTGGCAATCCTGGAAAACTATCAGAATGCAGATGGCAGCGTCAGTGTGCCTGCTGCCCTGCAGCCTTATCTGGGCGGAGTGCAGAAGCTGGAGCCTTAAGGCCCAGGCTGGATTTTCTGCCTGGCTGGTTGCTGGCGGCGGGCATGGCGGATTCGTCAGAGGTGCTGGAAAACAGGCGCTGGTAGGGCTTCTCGAATCTGGCCAGAATATCGTAGTAGGTGCGCACGTTCTCGACGAAGATCACCGTTTCGCCGCCACGCGCATAGCCGTGCTTGACCTCGCCGATATATTCAGCCTTGGCCAGCAGTGGCAGGGTTGTCTTGAGATCGGTCCAGGAATCCGGATTGAGTTTCTTTTTCTTGGCCAGAATACGTGCGTCTTCGAGATGCCCGTAGCCGATGTTATAGGCCGCCAGCGCGATCCAGGTCCGGTCCGGCTCGGGAATCCGGTCCGGCACGGTATCCTTGAGATAATTCACGTAACGCGCCCCGGCCAGGATGCTCTGCTTGGGATCAAGGCGGTCGGTCACGCCCAGGCGGTCCGCGGTCTCTCCGGTAAGCATCATCAGCCCGCGCACCCCGGTCGGCGAGGTGGCGAGCGGATCCCAGTGTGATTCCTGATAGCCGATGGCAGCGATCAGCCGCCAATCCAGCTCAGTCAGCTCCTGTGCGCGGTGGAAATGGCGGCGGAATTTCGGCAGCACGCCATTGGAGGCGATCATGAAGCCTTCCACGTCAATCCTGCCAAGCCGGGTCACATGACCATAATAGCGGTCGAGAAGGCGCTTCAAGGTGCCATCCTGCTTGATCCGGGCAAAGAAATCATTGGATTTTTCAAGCAGGAAATTATCCACATTCCTGGGAAATGCCCAGGCCAGATGCTGCGTTTCGCTCAGATCAAACGCCGTCCCGAGGGATGGCAGGTAATTCTTGAGCACATCGACGATATTCGAATCCGCAACCACGGCATCCAGCTGACCCATGGCGAGAATCTCAAGCAATTCCTCGCTTTCCATCGAAGCATTCTCCTTCCAGGAGAGCTCCGGATACTTCTTTTTTGCTTCCATGAGCATTTCGGCATAGCTGGACCCCGCCACCACCTCGATGCGCTGCCCGATCAAGGCCTTCAGACCGGAAGGCTTGGGGCTGACCGTGTTGTACACCACTTGCTGCCTGATGTTCTGGTAGGGAATAGAAAACTTGAAATTCTTCTGGCGCTCGGGCGTGATGGTCAGGCCGGCGGCGGCAAGATGGGCCTGCTGGTTTTGCAGCGAGGGAAGGATTTCATTGAACTGATTCGCCACGACAAAACGGACTTTGACGCCCAGCTCCTTGGCAAACAGTTCAACCAGGTCATGTTCTATCCCGGCCAGATGCTCTTCGGCATCTTCATAATAGGTGGTTGGACTGTTGCGTGTAATAACGACCAGTTCACCTGTTTGCTGCACAGGTAACACAGGCTTTGGCGGAGGCGAAAAATTACACCCGCTCAGACCGGCAGCCAGTAAAATCGCCATGATCCATTTTTGCATCGGCAAAAGTGTGGCCGAATTTCCCATATTTGTCCATCAGCCGGCTTTGAGAAGCGCCCTAACCGATGTAGAATGGCGCCCACCGGAGAGGTGGCAGAGTGGTCGAATGTACCTGACTCGAAATCAGGCGTGGGCGCAAGTTCACCGAGGGTTCGAATCCCTCCCTCTCCGCCACTAACACCACGCCTTCCAGGCAGCATCAGGGATTTGGCCGGATTTTTTAACGGTAAAATCGAATGGTGTTACCAGATGGTGTACCACCAGCAGCAATTTCAATTCTTAGGAGTTGCTGCTCATGTCTACCTATCTTCAATTTCATCACGGCTGTTTTTTGTTCCATATCAAGGTTCAAAAATCTCTTATTGCCCGTTACGGCGACGTTGTACGTCAAAATCTGCAAACCAGCGACCGTGCAGTTGCCTCCATTCCAGACCCAATCCCCATCCCTGAATCATCGACTCACGAAGATCCTGCCACGACCAGAATCGTATGCGGATCACCTGTTCAGGCAGCGCCCACCGGTGTGTTGATAAATTGATTGTTAAATGGCTCATTAATAACTTAATGCGATTTAACTAACATCCTGATGACTTGCGCTGGTTTTTTGCTACAATGTTCGTTATATTGTGGAATATGCACATACCGCTCGATTAAACGAACATGAAAATAACTCAGTCCGCGGTCCTTTCCTCTCACCTCCTGACCGAGGCTAAACGCCTTGGCCAGTTATTAGCGCGTTTGCGGCAGGCACGAAAGATCAAGCAGGCCGATGCCGCCCTGCGAGCGGGCCTGTCTCGTAACACCGTTTATCGTCTCGAGCATGGCGACCCTGGGGTGGCCCTCGGCCAAGTGCTGCGCTATCTGGACGCCATTGCTCCGGGAAGTACGCTGGCAGACTTATTGTCGGAATCCGACCCTGCATTGATCTCACTTAAAGTGCGCGAACAGACCAGGCGTGTTCGGGACCTCACATCGGCCGAACGCAGCGAACTCGACTTCTGACGCTGCAAGCTGGGGAGCAGGATGGTTTTTTTCCGAATGAGGCCGCGACCCTGATGACTACAGAACAAAAACTGGTGACATTTGCCTGCCTGGGCGCGACCTGGGCGCCATGCGGACAGCTTATACTCACCGAAGAGGACACGAATATCCTTGCGTCAAACTTCGCCTATGGGCTGAACTATCTTAAGCGCCAAGATGCGATAGAGGTGGATCCAGTCAGCCTGAGCATTGCGGAACGAGACGCCGTTCATGGCAAACGTCTACTGCCTGTCAATAACCTTCCCTTCTTCGGTGGCATCCGTGATGCTGCGCCAGATTCATGGGGCCGTCGCGTCATCGAGGCCAAGCTCAAGGTGCCGGCCAACAGTTTGCCGGAGTCGAATTATCTGTTGCATGCTGGAAGCGAGCGTGTTGGCGCACTGGACGTTCGCAGCAGCATCCAGGACGGCCCTACAGGAGGGGTTAGCGATTGGCACGCCCTGGCCCATCTCATGGAGGCCGCCGACCGTATCGAAGATGGACTGCCCATCCCGGCGCACCTGGACGCCATTTTTATGGATGGGACCGCCCTGGGTGGCGCCCGGCCAAAAGCCTCAGTGCGCGACGAGCAGGGTGTGCTTTGGCTGGCAAAATTCGCCAGCCGACACGACCACTTCGACATCCCGGGCATCGAGTGCGCGGCGCTGCGACTTGCTCAGCAGGCGGGTCTAACTGTACCGCCCGTACACACCCAGATGCTTGGCAACCGCCGCATCATGCTAATTCGCCGCTTCGACCGTTACTGGAGTCAATCAGGCATGCTGCCCGACCGGCACGCTGACCTGTTGGCATTTGGCCCTGGCGATGGCAGAGTTGAACACAGAATAGGCTTTGTCAGTGGGCTGACCCTTGTGGCCTGCGACGAGACAGAATCCCGTACAAAATCCTATGCTGACCTGGCCGACGCCGTGCGCAAGTATTGCCACCCGAGCGTCATTCGCAAAGATAACGAAGAACTCTTCAAGCGTATGGTCTACAACATTTTCGTCAGCAACGACGATGACCATCTGCGCAACCACGGGTTTGTCTGGGACCCGAGATTGGCTGGCTGGCGGCTTAGTCCCCTGTATGACGTGCTGCCGCGTGCCAGTCACGCCACGGAACGGTATCTCCACTTAGGCGTGGGGCCGCAAGGCCGACTGGCCATGCTCGATAACGCCCTCCATTCACATGAAAAGTTTACGCTTTCCCGCCGAGATGCCTGCACACTGATTGCCGAGGTCTGGCGTGAGGTTCGTGAATGGCGCACCTATTTTGAGGACTTCGGCGTTGCGGCCCTGGATATGGACAAAATTGCACCTGCCTTCCGCCATCTTGATGCTGTTTCCACGCCAGCTTTGCGTAAGCTGCTGCCTTGAGCATCAATGCCCCTGCATTGCGGATGGCGGCACATGCTCTCCGCCACTAACACCACGCCTTCCAGGCAGCATCAGGGATTTTGACTGGCGACCGTGCTTTGCGCAGTTTCAGGCAACCTCTCCAGAGGTGATAAGACAGCTTCAAGCATGCTGCGGCTGTTCTCCACCGCACTAAGCCAGTTTGAATGCAAGCTCAATAGTGCCTTACTGTCCTTAAGGCGTAAGCGTCCAAAGCGACAATACACCGCTATTAATGCAGGGTAGTCATCATGCCGTTTCAGGCCGCTGATTTTTTCAGTATGCGCTCTGCTGCCTTGACCCCCCAGTAGTTCGCCTCCTCGAATATCGAAAATCCGCTCAGGTCGGAATGGGCGAAATGGACACGTCCGTGAGGCAGGGCAAGGCGCTCACGCGCGGCGCTCCATATCCATCCCGGCACGGGCATGGACATGGCATGCCCCCAGCGGAAAATATCGAGTTGCTCCACTTTGTTGCGAATATCGGGGTGCGGACGGGACAAGTCTTGCAGAATGCTTTCGGCCCATTGGGGGTGGGGCGTATCGAACAGCCGCTGGCGTGCATTTTTCTCCGGCGCACTGCTCAGCGCCCAATAATAAGTCAGCACGGTTGGCCCTTCATGGCTGCGCAAGCTCTGGTGGCTTGCATTGATATAGCCCAGCGCAGGGCTGTCGTACAGCACATTGTCCCAGGATGGCGGGGCGCCATGGCCGGGGTTCGGCAGGCTGTTCAGGGTCAGGTTGGCGACCAGCCAGGGGGCGTATCGAACCTGCTGGCAGGACTGCTTGAGACTTTCAGCCAGCCCTTCGAATACGTGCGGCAGGACGAACATCGGCGCGGCGAAAATAACGCGATCGGCTTGCCAGCGCACGCTGCGGTTCTCGCTGTGCATGAAAACATCCAGCTCCACATGGCTTTTTGTTTCCTCCATGCGCTGCACCAGCGCGCCGCTCACGATGCGCTCGCTGAAGCCCTTCTGGATCTGCTTCACCAGCCAGCCGTTGCCCTCCGGCCAGGTCAGCACCTGATCGCTATCTGCGTTTGCCGCCCGTCCGTCGCGGCTGGCGAAATAGTGCAGTCCGGCCCAGGCAGATACCATCGCATAATCGCTGCCGTAATCGTCGCGGCAGCCATAGTTCACGTACCAGTGCAGCAGTGGCGAGTCGAGTTTATGCAGAAATAAAAAATGACGCATCGAGATGCCGTCCAGCGCCATCAGGTCTGGGTCACGCGCCGAGCGTGCTGCCGGAATGGCGAATGCGCGGGATCCGGCGGCATCATGGCGTTGGCGAAATTGCTCCAGCAGGGCGAAAAAACGCCGGTACTGTTCCTGATCGATATGCGAAGTGCCGATTTGCGGCAGTATCCCTTCCTGCCACAAGCCGTTCCGGTAAAGCCTTTCCTGCGGGGCAAAGCACAGATAGCGCTCGTCATAGCTGGGGTTTTCAGCGTAGGGGTCGCCTTGCAGGACGCCCAGGTCAGCCAGCAATTCACGCGTTTCGCGTGCTTCCACACCCGGCAGGGGGAGATAGTGCGCCCCCCAGGGATAGGAGGAAACTGCGTTTTTACCGGAGCGTGCATTACCGCCAGCCACATCTTCCAGCTCGAATAGCTGGAAATCGCCAAAGCCGGATTTGTTCAGTTTCCACGCCGCGGAGAGGCCAGCAATGCCGCCTCCGACAATCGCCACGCCCGTTTTACGGGTTTCCGAGGGGGCAGGAAAATCCCGCCCGCGCAGGCGATGGCCGCGCTCCATGGACGGCCCCAGCATTTCACCCGCTGGCAGACGCGGGTTGGCTTGGGGCCGGCAGCCGGAAATGCAGGAGGAAGCGGCGAGAGTGAGCAGGAAGTCGCGGCGGTTCATGAGTTTTTTTACGGCGCCTGATGTTTCCACTCGGACTCGTAGTAGTGCACCAGAACCTGATTGTTGAGCCTGTTGATTTCGGTTTCCACGGGCGCCATGTCAAGGGGAAACTGGAACAGCACCGGATTCAGGCCGGCACTGACGAAACGCAGGCCGGGGCTGTAGCGTTCAGGCGGAGTATAGGGTCGATGGCCGGCGATGATGTAACCCCACTCGCCGAATGAAGGCACCAGCGCATGGTAGGGCGCTGTTTTGAGACCGACGCTGCGCAAAGTCTGGTCTATGCACCAGAATGATTTGCGGGCGTAAAGCGGGGAAGTTGCCTGGATCACGGCCAGGCCGTGCTGTGAAAGATGTTTTTCCAGCAGACGATAGAAGGTATTGGTGTAAAGCTTGCCCAGCATGAAGTTGGTGGGATCGGGAAAATCCACCACAATGAAGTCGTAGAAATCATTGCTCTGGTCCAGCCACTGAAAACCATCGGCATTGACGATGCTGACTTTGGGAGAGAGTAGCGCATCTTGGTTCAGGGCGCGCAGCATGGGCAGACGTTTGAAGAGATCTGTCATGTGAGGATCGAGATCCACCAGGGTAATGTGTTCGACGCCTGGATATTTGAGGATTTCACGTACGGCCAGGCCGTCGCCGCCACCCAGCACCAGCACCTGGCGCGGCTGCTTGATGGCCTGCAGGGCAGGGTGGACCAGCGCTTCGTGGTAGCGGTATTCGTCGCGCGAGGAAAATTGCAGGTTGCCGTTGAGGAACAGGCGGATATCGTCTTTCCAGCGGGTCAGGACGATGCGCTGGTAGAGCGTGGTTTCGGTGTAGATGATCTCGTCGGCGTAGAGATTTTCCTCCGCCAGGCTGGTCAGGCGCTCGGCCCCCAGCATGCCGCTGAACAGCAAGGCGGTCACCAGGAAGCACTGCGCGGCCAGGGCTTTTATCCCCGCAAGCTGGTTGCGGAACAGCCAGATCGCCCATGCCGCCACCAGTGCATTCATCAGTCCGAACAGTAAACTGGTGCGGATCAGGCCCAGATGCGGTGCCAGCAGCAGGGGAAAGGCCATGGATACCGCCAGCGCGCCGAGATAGTCGAAAGTCAGCACCTGGGATACCAGGTCCTTGAGACCGTAGTGCTGCCTGAGAATGCGCATCACCAGCGGGATTTCCAGGCCCACCAGCGTTCCGGTCAAGAGCACCAGGCCATACAGCACCAGCTTGAAAGGCCCGCCGGCCCAGGCAAAAACCATGAACAGCAGAACGGCGGAGAAGCCGCCCACCAGCCCCACCAGCAACTCCACCTGGATAAAGCGCGCCACCAGTCCCTTGACGACAAAACGGGAAAGATAGGAACCGATCCCCATGGCAAAGAGATAGGTACCGATAATGGTGGAAAACTGGGTGACGGAATCGCCCAGCAGGTAGCTCGAAAGCGCGCCGGCAACCAGTTCGTAGGCCAGCCCGCAGGAAGCGACGACAAAAACGGAAATCAGCAGGGCGATGCTCATGGGCGTTTAGTCAATAGAAACCCCGCCATTGTAGGTCGGGTTTTAACCCGACATGTCGGGCTGCACCCGTTAAGGGCATCCCCGCCGGGAATGGATGCTTCGCATCTCGTTCCGGCGAGAAAGCCCGACCTACATCTATGGAATTCAACTCAGCCATGGATTGCGGAAGCGACAATCAGTGCGATTCCCAGGCACATGGAGGCAACCACGATGGCGAGCGACATGTTTTTTTCCTCGACAATTTCCTTCCACAAGTTGTAAGGCGTGAATTTGTCGATGATGATGAAACACATCCAGAAGACAAATACGCCAAGGAACGAGTAGAGCAACGAATTGACGAGATAAACAGGGTTCAGGATTTCCATGAAAAGCTCCTTGTGAATTACTTGTGATAGGCGCTGCGAGCCACGCCTGGCTGGGGTTTGCTTTCGCTGACGCTCCACACGCTCCAGCCATGATACTGGGCGTAGCTGAACAGGCTGAGTGCCAGAAGTCCTGCTGCAACGTAGGTTTTGAACATTATTATTTCTCAGTCATCATCTGAATCATCGTCAGATGAAGATGCGTAATCGCTTTCCGCCCAGCGCCGGCTTTCGAAGGAATGGCTGCGCCACCACTTCAGCAGCGGGAAAAGGGCCAGCCCCAGCAGGGTGAGGAAAAAATTGCTCCATTGCGGCACATCCCGTACCACCACCAGCCGGTCTGAAATCTGCGCTCCGCCACCCGCGGGCGTTTCCGCCTGGATTTGCAGCAAATACTCTCCTGCCGGCACGTCCGAGAGGACAACTTCGTCGCGTGAATTGCCTTCGGACCAGGATTCTCCGCCATCCCGGCCGTAGTAGTAACTGATGTCGCGCCCGAAGGCGAAGCTGCGTCCACTGTTGCGCTCGATCAGTTCCATGTCCAGATAAAGCCAGTCATTGCTCAGGCTGGTCTGGTTGCGCACCACCAGATTGCCAGTGCCGCTGACGGGAAACACCTCGGTGGTGAGCGAACTCGCCGCGCCGTTGCGCTCGAATTCGAGGCTGTTCTGGTACACCGTCCTGTTCTGCGAGGTGATCATGAATCCGGTCTGGATCAGCAGCGCACTCAGGGTAAAGGCAGCAAAGGCTTTCCAGTAAGGCAAGACCTTGCCCCGATGCGGTGAGGGCTGGTTAGGGGCAACGCCAATCGGCCTCTGCAGGGGCTGTTCCAGCTTGAATGCGGCGGCAATTTCTTCCGGCTCGACATATTCCGCCACTGACCAGGTGATTTCCTTGCCCGTTTTTTCCTCGCTCAGCATCAGCGGCGGGGCAACATAATCCGACACCTGTGCTTCCTCTCCAACCGACACCCGCCAGTTGAACTCGCCCAGCACATAAGTGACCTTGGCTGTGGCGGTCTGGAAATGCTGATATGCCGTGCCGAGAAAAATGGCTTTGGGCTTGGTCAGGCCGGGCGATACGATGGGCGTGCGCGTGGTGGTCTTGATGAAATTCCAGTGTCCGTCGTATTCGGACAGCCAGCGGAATCCTTCCTTCTCGCTGTAAAGCAGATATTCGCTCCAGGGGTAATCGACGTTATCCACCGTCACCTGGCGGCGCAGATAGCCCACCACGTCATAATCCGCACCACGCAGATGACCCTGGCTGCCGGGGAGCAGTTTGGGCGTATGCGTGTTCTGGATGCGAAAGCGCGAGAGGATCTGGTGATTTTCATGCGCGGCATCCACCACCGAACCGCAATTTCCGCAGGCGACGCTTTCCGTGCCCGTAGCGCGAATTTGCAGTGGGGCGGCGCAACTGGGGCAGTTGAAGGATTTGACCTGTGCCTTGCCTGCCATGGCCTCGCGCTCGCGCAGCCCGGTCATGCCCAGCGTGCCGAGCTCTACTTGCTCGCCGATAAACAACAATGGCGGCGCCTCGCTGTAATCGAGGGTGGCAAAATTCTGCTGGTTGGAGAGATCAATGACAGGCGCTTCATAACCCGCGCCAACCTTGAACGGCAGCTCACCTTCGCCAGCGATACAGGTGGAGCTTTCCTTGTTGATGATCTGGAAAGCCTGCCCGTGCAATTGCAGGGAGTGCCCTACTTCAAGCTCATCGAAAGCAGGAATGTTTTCCGGCGCGGGGGTGGGGAAGGTCAGGACATATTTGCCATTGGTTTCGGACAGCCAGCCGCTTTGCTGGTTGTCGAACAACAGATGCCACTCGTTCCATACGCCCTGCTGGTAGCGCAACTGGATGCGGCCGATCAGCGCGAAATGACCATTCTTGTAACGGCCTTCCGCGCCCAGTTGCAGGGGGGAAGCATCCTCCAGCAGATCCGCCATCCGGCCCAGGTTTTCCAGGTCCAGATCGTGGCGGATCAGGGTGCTTTTGCAATAGCCGCACACCGCCAGGATCGAGGCGGTGGAACGGAATACGACTGGAGCGCCGCAGGAAGGGCAGTTGGCGGTTTTCATTTACTTGTTTTAACCACGGAGATCACGGAGTGCACGGAGAGTAAAAGAACTGTTCATCTTCGTGCTCTCCGTGTACTCCGTGGTTAATAGCTTTTTAAACCAGCTTCTTCAGCAGTTCGGCCTTCTTGGCCTCGAACTCTTCCTGGCTGAGGATGCCTTTGCTCACCAGCCCGTGGAGCTTTTCCAGCAGGGCGGGGATATCCTCCGGCGCCTGTGCGGCCGGGGCAGCAGGCTGCGCAGTTTGCGTCATGCCGGCGGCCATTGCCTGACCCATGGCGATGCCGGCACCCAGACCAACGCCGGCACCCGCCACGCCGCCTTCGTTGGCAGCTGCAACGGGAATGGCATTGGCCGTCTGATACTGGGTATATTTGCCGAGATCGCCCACCATGTTCATGCCGATGCGTTGATCCAGCACGTGCTGCAATTCCTCCGGCAAGGAAATGTTCTGCACCACCAGGTTATCCAATGCGAGGCCGTAGCGGTCGAACACCGGCAGCATTTTTTCTTTCAAACGTGCGCCGAATTCATCCTGATTCGCCGCCATGTCGAGGAATGGCACGCCGGATTCGGCGAACAGGTCGGTCATGGAGCCGATCAGGGTATTGCGCAACTGGCCGTCGAGATCGTCCACGGTATAGGTTTCGCGCGTGCCGCTGACTTCGGTATAAAACTTCTTCGGGTCGGTCATGCGATAGGAATAGATGCCGAAGGCACGCAGCCGGACGATGCCGAATTCCTTGTCGCGAATGGTGATGGGATTGGGCGTGCCCCATTTGCGGTCGAGTTGCAGGCGGGTGCTGAAAAAATACACATCGGACTTGAAGGGGGACTCAAAAAACTTGTCCCAGTTCTTCAGGTAAGTCAGGACCGGCAGGGTTTGCGTGGTGAGGGTATGTCGTCCGGGCTGGAACAGGTCCGCCACCTTGCCTTCATCGACGAACAGGGCAAGCTGGGATTCGCGCACCGTGAGCGAGGCGCCGTTCTGGATTTCCATGCCGGACATGGGGAAGCGGTAAGCCAGGATGCCATCTTCAGGCTCGGTCCAGTGGATGACATCAATAAACTGCTTGGCGACGAAATCGAACAGGCCCATGGTGCGCTCCTCAGATTGAGATTTTTGCCCATTCTACCCATAAAGGACGGCTATAATCCAACCATCATGAAACCAATCGATAGCATCGACGGCCTGCACTTGATGGGCAATCTTTACGGCTGCGGAGGGGAAGGCCAACTGCTGCGGGAAATTAATGCCCTGCGCAGTTTCTGCCTTGAACAGGTCGGCAACTGTGACCTGACTGCGGTAGGTGAGTGCTTTCACCAGTTCGGCGCTTCAGGTGGCGTTACCGGGGTGGTGATTCTGGCCGAATCCCACATTTCCGTTCACACCTGGCCAGAAAAGCGTTTCGTGACGCTGGACGTATTCGTCTGCAATATGCAATGCGACAACCGGGCCAAGGCACATCAGCTTTTCGATGCGCTGGTGGCGGCCTTTGAGCCGGAGGAGAAGCGCTATTACGCGGTAGAAAGATTCTGACTCTTTACAGCTGTAAAAAAGTGACTTTCCGCAAATTCAGGGCTGATCGATGCCGCCAGGCTTCTCATCGGGATGACGCCTCAGCCTGCGCCGATCCAGCCACCAGGCCAGCAGCGGTAACAACAACAATCCTCCCGGCAGCAGAATGGCGGCCACATAGGGGCTCAGGTGGATCAGGCTGCGTATCTGTTTCCTGATAAGGCTGCGATCCTGGCTGGTCCAGTGAAAGCCGTTACGCTGTTTCATGAGCAGCGGCATGAAGCCGCGTATTTCAGTGAAATCCGCCAGCAGTTCCGAGCGCTGCCGATTCTGCAGCGTGACAAGCTGCGAATAGCCGCGCTGAATAGGATAGATAGCAATGGCGGGTACGTCACCGAGCCGGCGAATCAATTTTGCTGTCTGTTTGGGCACGGTTTATGGATACGCTTGAAGATTATGATTCAAGCATACCGCCCGCATGGATATTCGCGCAAGGATCGCTTCAGCAGCACACCAGGGCCAGCTCGCCCCAGTCCGTGGTGTAGCAGGGCGGCTTGCTGTGAAGCCAAATTCTGGCTGAAGCCCGCGCCCAGAGTGGCGGAGAGTGATGGTTTTGACTCGCGCATCCTGCGCGAACTGCTTCAGGTGGTGGAACAAAATGCCGAACTGATTGAAAGGAGTTGGAATGAGCACTTCCGCTAAATCCGTGCGCTTTGACGACAACAGCATCTGGGTCGATCTGTCCGATGGACGCATCATCGCTGCGCCCCTCGCATGGTTCCCACGACTGCTGCACGCCACACCCGAGCAGCGTGGGCGGGTGGAGATCAGCTTGAAGGGCTTGCACTGGGACGAACTCGACGAAGACATTTCCGTCGCCGACTTGCTGGTGGGAATAGGGGATCTTTCTCAGCAGACGCCGATGGCGGTTTGATGCTCTCAGTCCACCGCCGGGCAGCACAGCCAAGCCGGGGGCGGTCGGCGAGGGCTGCGAGAACTGCTCAATGCTACGAATCTAGACCCGACCCTGTGCCTCCGCTGCGTCCGACGTTTGACAGCGTGCGTCCTGCGCAGCGCAGTAAATAACAAGTAGGTAGTCAAATAGTCAGGAGTAAGCAAACCATCTTCGATAGAAAATTGTTTATCTTGGTGAGCGACATGAAATTTATTTTCACAAGCATCCTTTTATTACTCCTCACCGGCTGCGCTTCCTTAACAGGTAAGAACGTATATCCATCTTCGTGGTCTGAGTTGGAGCTAAAACCAACAGCTGATGGTTGCCCCCGACTTTCTGGTACTTATAACAACTTTGGGAATGGTTTTTTTCCTCGTGAGCTCGGAAAGCCGCCAAGCCTGACGGAGATATTTAGACGAATGTCTCTGGCTGAAGGCAGCTTTAGCCCAAAGGCAACGGGACGTACATGGGATATACCGACTGAAGCAAGAGCTGTCTCTATTGATCAAACGCCAGAGACTTTAAAAGTGACTTTCTTTGGTAATGAAGGCCCATTGAGCAGCTTGAATTTCCGACGATACCACTACAGCCTTTCTGAAACCCGCTTTGATGACTTATTTACTTGTTATGTCAGCGAAAATGGAATACGCCTTCGTTTCTTTCCAGAGACGGATCGTAATGTATTACTCGTACCAAACCTGTATTTGGGTGGAGGCGCCACGCTCACCTTCCTCCTTCGAGCTACTGACGGCTCGCTGGTAGTGCAGTTACGTAGTGACTCATTGGGATTTTCCGCTGTTGTCGTTGGAACGTATCTCAGCTTCGATAGCATATGGTTTCGCTACCCCAAAGCAGAGATGAGTGAAAAGGATTAGTTCAACTGGCCATCCACACAGCATGCGTAGTTCAACGTTATTAAATGTCCGAAAAGGGTCGATCTCCGAACTTGACCTTAGCGGTTGCAATGTCTGTTTGTATGCAAGCAATAGCCATTAGCCCTGCTTGATTACTAAATGGATTTTCCAGTTCCCAGATTTGTTTGAATTGGCGAGCCAGGCTGGCCCCGAACATCGGCGGTATAAATAACAGTTTCTGGCAGTTTCGCCCCCCCGTTCACCCCCTAACCTCCGCCAACTCCCCCCAGTCCGTAGTGTAACAAGGCGACCGATTCCCCTGCTTCATTCCCCATCCCTTCATAATCCCCGAACTCGCCAGAAACAGCGTGTCCTTCCCCATCTTGCGGTTGATGCCATCCAGCACCTGCATCAGCCGTGCAGAGCGCTTCTCCGCCCCCTCGTCGCTGAACAGCGTGTGCTGCCGGCTGCCTGCCGGGCTGAGTTCCATCAGCATCACTCCCGCCTTGGCATAGCGGTAGCCGGGACGATAGATCTGCTTCAGTCCCCATTGCGCGGCACGAATCAGCTTCAGCGTGTCGTCGCTGGCTTCCGGCAGCGGAATGGTGATGCCCTGGCTGTACTGCGGGTCTTTTTCCCTGAACGGGCTGGTGCTGATGAAGACATGGATGGCCCCGGCGACGGAGGACTGGCGCCGCAGCTTTTCCGCTGCCCGTGTCGCATAACTGCTCACGGCTTCCCTTAATTCCGCCAGGTGCAGCACGGGCTGGCCGAAGGAGCGGCTGCACACGATCTGCTGTTTGTTGGGGGCGATTTCTTCCAGCCCCAGGCAGGAAATACCCCTGAGCTCCAGCACGGTACGCTCCAGCACCACCGAGAAGCGGCGCCGGATCAGTGCGGTGTCGGCCTGCTTCAGCGCCAGCACGGTGTGGATGTTCATGGCGGCCAGCTGTTCGCGCAGCCGTCTGCCCACGCCCCAGACCTCGCCCGCCTCAATATCAGCCAGCAGTTCATTCAGCCCGGATTCCTGGAGACTTCCCAGGTCGCATACGCCGTTCCATTCCGGCCGCTTCTTGGCGACATGGTTGGCGAGCTTGGCGAGGGTCTTGGAGGGTGCGATGCCGACACAGACGGGAATACCAATCCATTGCCTCACCCGCTGCCGGATTTCCTGCCCGTAGGTGGTCAGATCCCGGCTGAATCCGTCCAGCCCGAGAAAACATTCATCGATGGAATAGACTTCCTGGTGGGGCGAGAACTGCCTCAATAGCGACATCATGCGGTTGCTCATGTCGGCATACAGCGTGTAATTGGACGACAGGGCGATGATGCCGTGCTTCCTGGCAAGATCCTGCATCTGGAACCAGGGGGTGGCCATCTGGATCCCCAGCGCCTTCACTTCGGCGGAGCGCGCCACCGCGCAGCCGTCGTTGTTGGATAGCACCACCACGGGCTTGCCTTCCAGGGCGGGGTTAAATACCCGCTCGCAGGAAACGTAGAAGTTATTGCCATCGACCAGGGCGAAGCTGGCGTGCTGTTTGGCGTGAAACGGGATATTAGTCATACCTGCTTGATGATTCTGGTGACCACGCCCCAGATCAGCATCTCCTGGCCATCCCTGAATTCGATGTCCGGGTATTTCGGATTCTCGGCGATGAGCTTGACCAGGCCATCGCGCTGGAAAAAGCGCTTGACGGTGAGTTCGCCATCCACGGCGGCAATGACGATGCGGCCGTGTTCCGGCTTGATGGCGCGATCCACGATCAGCTCGTCACCATCGTCGATGCCTGCGTCCACCATGGATTGCCCCTTTACCCTGAGGAAGAAGGTCGCCTCCCGATGCTGGATGAGCTCTTCATTGAGATCGATGCGCTTCTCGACGTAATCGTCGGCAGGGGAGGGGAACCCGGCCCGGACGGAATGCCCCATGAGGGGAAATTTCTGCCTGGGCGGGTGTTCAGCGAACGCGAAGATTTCCATCCCGGACGGGATGCGGAACCCGGCCTGCCGCTGTTGCACGAAATCGAGCACCGCCGCCTTCTGGCTGATCGGCACCCGGATGGTGGTGGTGGGGTCTGGAGAGGGTTTGCGGCCTGCGCCGGCGCGCGCGCCGCCGCGTGTGGATTGATTCATGGCTCTATATTGAATAATGTAACGGTATTCAATATAGGGGGTGGCAGAGGGGTTTGTAAAGCAAATAATCATAAGTGCGCGTGGTCATTGCGAGCGCAATGACCACGCGCACTTGTTCAGGCCTTCCTTAAGCGCAAGCTATTGCTGCCGGCTCTTGCTAATCAAATCGTAAGCAAGCTGCACTTCCTTGGCCTGCTCGGTAGCCACCGCAATCATGTCTTCCGGCACCCCCTGACCCATCAGCTTGTCGGGGTGGTATTGGCTCATCAGTTTGCGATAAGCCCGTTTGACCTCCTGGTCGCTGCTTTCCTTGCTCACGCCCAGAGCTTTATAGGCATCGTCCAGCGAAGTGGCGGAAGCGGCCTGACCGCCGGCAAAGTGCGACTGGTTTAAAACCATGTCCAGCATGTGCTTGAATGCAGCCTGGTCATAACCCAGATGGCGCGCAATATCTATCAGCAAGCGCTCTTCAGCTGAATCAATACGCCCGTCAGACAAGGCCATAACAATGAGATAAACCAGCAACACCTGTTTCAGGCTGTGGGTATGGCCACAAACGGACATGAATCGCTTCAAATTCGGCTCAACATCAAAATCCGGGGTAGAGCCTTGCTTGAAAAGCGCAATGGCTTGCTGCCTGTGCTCGGCAGACATTCCCAGTTTTTGGATAAAATCTTCGACATGCGCAATTTCATCTTTGGAGATATGACCATCTGCCTTGGCAAGTTTTCCCATTAAAATGAAAACCGTTTCGATAAAAACGGTTTGGCGCTGACCGCTGCTGAGCGGGTTAACCGCGCCCATGCCATACGCGCGATAACGGGCGACAATACTTCCCAGGAAATAACCAGCAAATGCTCCGAAAATCCCGAAAAAGTAATACCCTATCAAAGCGCCAATGAGTTTAAACAAGGTAACTCCTGAGGTTGCGTGTGAAAATACCGATTATAAACGCACAGTTCAATTGCGTTAAACCGCGTCTGGACTATAGCTGACGATGAACCCCGAAGATTTGCAGCGCCTGCTCACCACCGCCATGCCCTATGGCAAATACAAAGGCCACCTGATAGCCGACCTGCCCGGACGGTATCTCAACTGGTTTGCTCGTGAAGGCTTCCCATCCGGCGAAATCGGCCGTCTGTTGGCGCTGATGCAGGAACTGGACCACAACGGCCTGTCTTCGCTGCTTGACCCCCTGCGAAAAGGATAAATTGCTCATAACATGAGTGATAGGGGATAATGGCGCCATGAATGAACAACAACCTGTTTCTCCACGCCGTCGCCAGCAAGAACTTCTGGCCATTCCGGAACGGCAGCGAACCGACGCCGAGTGGGATGAGCTTAACGAACTGGAGATCACTCTGGCTTCCGTGAACCGCGTGGAAGCTCGTGAACCCAATGTTCGCCGATCTCCCCCCCCCGCAACCAACGACCAGCCCAAATCCGGCGACAGAACGCAAGGCAAGAGGCCGGCCAGGAAGTTCCATAAGCGGCCACCCAAGGCCAATACACCTTAAATAAGGTGTAAAAAGGGGAGGGCTCGGCTTCCCCATTCCCAGAAAAACCGGACCAGCGCTCAGCACATGATAAAGCTGACCGTTGCTCGTAACCATGGAATGCCCCCAAGCAATGAGCAAGGTTTCAAATCTTTATACTATTCTCCGGAATCCCGGAACTGTTGCAGCCACTCATTCTGGCTCGTTTCATGCGGACGAGGTATTGGCTGCAGCGAGTTTGCGGCTTGCAAACCCTTCGCTAACCATTCTGCGTACACGCGACCAGGCACAGCTGGACGCAGCAGATGTCATATTCGATGTGGGCCGTGTTTTTGACCCTGGTACTGGCCGGTTCGACCATCATCAACTGGATTTCAGGGAAGCGCGGGCAAATGGCATTCCTTTCAGCTCATTTGGCCTGATTTGGCGTGAGCTGGGAACAGAACTTTGCGGATCGGCTGCCGCTGCGGCCAGGGTCGATCGCTTGCTGGTGCAAGGCGTGGATGCGATAGATTGCGGGGTTACCTTGAGCAGGGAAACACCACTTGCAACCGTGATGTCCATTCCCTCGATTATTGGCGGCTTCAATCCCGGCTGGCAGGATGACGCCTCTCCGGAAGCCAGGAACGAAGCATTCGAACGGGCTGTCAGTTGGGCAAGCAGCGTCCTGAAAAACGCTATCCGCGAAGCCAGTGGGCTGGAAGCGGCCCGGGCCGTTGTAAAACAAGGCCTGTTGCTGGAAGAAGGGCGCCTGCTGGTACTGGATAACGGCGTGCCATGGAAGGAAGCCGTATTGGGATCGCCCGAGCACCAGCATCTCCTGTATGTAATTTCTCCGGACACCCAGACGAAATGGCATGTGCACACCGTGCCGGATTACGCGGGGAGCTTCAGTAACCGGAAATCCCTGCCTGCCGCCTGGGCTGGCCTGGATGGCGAAGAACTGGACAAGGTTATCGGCATGACAGGCTGCGTGTTTTGTCACCGGGCACGCTTTGTCGCAGGGCACACAACGAAGGATGGCGCCTTGAAAATGGCGCAGCTGGCGCTGCAGGATTAAGGTATTACCCCGATGCACCCGAAGCACCCGCCAAATTTCCTTGCCGGCTACCCGGTCTCATTGGCAGAGCAAGTGCAGCGGCTGATCGAACAGGATTTGCTGGCGGGCATACTGCTAAAAAAGTATCCGCTTGCGCACGCGGTGCGTACCGACAAGGCACTCTATGACTACGTGCTGGAAATCAAAGGTACCTATCTGCGCAACGCCGGGCAACTGAGCAAGGTGGCGTTCGACAGCAAGCTGCATGTCATCCAGCAAGCGCTGGGCATGCACACCAGAAAATCGCGGGTGCAGGGCGCAAAACTCAAGTCCAGGCGCGAGATCCGCGTAGCGGCAGTGTTCAAGGAAATGCCGCCTGAATTTTTGCGCATGATCGTTGTGCACGAACTTGCGCACATCAAGGAAAGTGAGCACGACAAGGCTTTCTATCAACTGTGCCAGCATATGGAACCCGAATACCACCAGCTGGAGTTTGATCTGCGCGCTTATCTCAGCCTTCTAGAAGCGACTGGCCGGCCACTCTGGTCGTCCGCGACGGCCGAGTAAAGCCGGAAGCGCTTTCAATTTCTCACAGCAGGTTGTGGCTTTTTTGAATATCCGGCCAATCCACGATTTTACATAATATACATTATACGAAGTGGACGATCTGAAACTCGAAGGAGTAACAGACGTGACCCAACCCGAAAAATTCGATTCACTTTGCACTTTTACCCTGACCAATAGCCAGAAATGCGCGGCGGCTGATGCGGTAAACAAAATGCTGTGCTCGTGGGATCGTGACCTCAAGCGATTTGCTCCCGGCACCCCAGAGCATTCCGACATCGAGCGCATGCTCGAATCGCTCCGCGATCTTTACGGCACGCTCCAGTGCTACTACAAGCTCGGCCCTCATGCCTTCACCCTCGAAGCCCAAGCCATCGCCTGCGGCTCTGATCTGCTGGGGGAATCCTGCCATGACTGAACCCATGACGGCGGCGACTTTCGCCCGGCTGCACGGCCTTTCGGAACGGTGCATTCTCAAGCATTGCCTAGCTGGGCGCATTATCGGCGCCCGCAAGCATCCCCTCACCAAGAAATGGTTGATCTTCCCGCCTGCCAAGATCGCACCTTCGCCCAGGAGCTTGCTTTGAATGCCTCCCCACAAAAAGCGGCGCGCACCTGGTCGAAAGCGGCCCAAGTTCTCGCCAGTCGATTCCGAGGCTTTCCGGGTGGCCCGGTTCACTGCCGGCCTGTCTCTGGAAGCGGCTGCGGCCTTCCTGCAAGTCACCACGCGCACGATTCGCAACTGGGAGAGCGGGTCTGTTCGCATCTCTTACCCGGCCTTCCGGTTGCTGCGTGTTCGAGCTGGCATGGCCATGCCCTTCGATGGCTGGGACGGCTGGCATGTTGGCAAGGATGGCACGCTGTGGAGCCCTGCCCGGCAGTCATTCAGGCCCAAGGATCTGGAATGGCTGTCGCTGGTGTTTGCACAAGCGAGGCAGTGGCGCAAAGATCGGGGCTTGACGTGACAGTCACGGCAAAGCATTCCGGCGGCAGCGCAGCGGCCAGCGGGAGGCGTTGCCGCCCTTCCTTCGGGGTTACGGTTACCGCTAACTCTTGTGAGTCCCCCCCTCCCTATAACAATAGGGGGACTCGTTTCACTTTGAAACAAAACGATCTTGCCCTATCGCCTTTACTGGCGCGGCTTTCCGGTCATTTCCGGCCTTTAATAACTATACCGCACATTGCCAATGGGTTTGCGGCTAGGTGGTTGCCATGATTTCAGTCGGTCAGGCGGCTAAAAAACTCGGGGTTTCTGCTCGCCGGGTTCGGGTGCTGCTCACTACGGGGCGGCTTGCTGGCTACAAGGATGCTCGTGAGGTCTGGAAGGTTAACCCCTTCCTGATAATTTCACCGGGCAAGCGCGGCCCAAGGATGAAATGCAAACAGCCGCCGAAGGCGTCCGGTATGGCGCAGCGAAGCGAAGCCATAGAGACCGCCGGAGAGCGGTTCGGGGTATGCGGCAAGGGTGATGCGCGTGAAGCGGTTTAAGCGCCCTCTCCGTCCCTTTGCAGACGGGTTTCCCGGTGGTGGTTGTTTCGGTTCTGCCGGTTTCGAAGAATTATGCTAAAAAGGAGGGGTTTCTATTCCGTGAAACATTCATTTATGATGTGATTTAGTGAAAACATTTCACAACGCATGATTTCCGCAAGAATGTAGTAAAACAGCGCGTTTACCAGATAAACACCAGAATCGTCCGCTTATACATTATACGAAGTCGAATTAGGGTGCACCGGATACAATAATTGTTTCATTCCGGACGAAATTAACGCTTGCCGCTCAACTTTCCCGCCCTGCTTTCATTGATCTAAAGGCTGCGATCCTCTATTCTTTGCCCATTTCAAATTAAACAACATAACTTATGAGCATTAGCATCAAGACAGCGGATGAAATCGAAAAAATGCGTGTAGCCGGACGGCTCGCTGGCGAGCAGCTCGATTACATCGGGCAGTTTGTCAAAGCCGGCATCACGACTGCGGAGCTGGACAGGATTTGCCACGACTACACCATTGACGTTCAGCACGCCATTCCTGCGCCGTTGAATTATGCGCCTTCGGGCCATAATCCTTATCCGAAGTCCATTTGCACTTCGGTCAATCATCAGGTTTGCCATGGCGTGCCCGGCGACAAGGCATTAAAAAACGGCGACATCATCAACATCGATGTCACCGTGATCAAGGATGGCTTTCATGGCGACAGCAGCCGCATGTTCTATGTCGGGGAACCTTCCATCCAGGCCAGACGCCTGTGCGAGATTACCTATGAATGCCTGTGGCTGGGCATCAAGGTCGTCAAGCCGGGCGCGCGCCTGGGCGATATTGGTCATGTGATCCAGCGCCATGCCGAGAACAATGGTTTCAGCGTGGTACGTGAGTTTTGCGGCCACGGCATCGGACGTAATTTTCACGAAGAACCGCAAGTGCTTCACTACGGCAAAGCCGGAACCGGCCCCAAGCTTGAACCCGGCATGATTTTTACCATAGAGCCGATGATCAACGCAGGGCGGCGCGATATTCGCCAGCTCGGTGACGGCTGGTCCATCGTTACCAAGGATCACAGTCTCTCCGCCCAGTGGGAGCATACGATTCTGGTGACTGACGGCGGTTTCGAGGTGCTGACGGTCTCCCCCGGCATGCCGCCCATCCCCGCTTCCGTTTCCTGACCTCATGCCCGTAGCCGCCATTCCGGGGCAGGATGTTGCCCACTGGCGCGCCCTTATTCAGGCCGGGCGTGTCACTCTTGCCGATCAATTCATTGACCGCCCTCATGCCATGACTTCCTTGCAACAGCATGCGCAGTTGGTGGATGGCGTGCTGCAGGAAATCTGGCGGGCCGGCGATATGCCTGAATCGGCCGCACTGGTCGCGGTGGGCGGGTATGGCCGCGGCCTGCTTTTCCCTCATTCCGATGTTGATTTACTGCTTCTGCTGGCATCCGAACCCGACACTGAAACTGCCTCCAGGCTCGAGCAAATGATAGGCTTGTTCTGGGACATCGGCCTGGACGTTGGCCACAGCGTTCGGACCGTAAGCGAGTGTCAGGAAGAATCCGCCAAGGATGTCACCGTCCAGACCAATTTGCTGGAAGCACGCCTGCTTGCCGGCAACACTGCCGTTTTTGAGCGTTTGCTGCATTCATTGCATGCCACGCTGGACCGTTCTGCTTTTCTCCAGGCCAAAATTCTGGAACAGCAGCAGCGTCATGCGCGTTTTCATGACACAGCCTACAATCTCGAGCCCAACCTGAAAGAAAGCCCCGGCGGCCTGCGCGATTTGCAGACGGTGCTGTGGATCAGCCAGGCACTGAAACTGGGTGGCACATGGAAGGAGCTGGTGGCCGAATCCCTGATCACTGCCCAGGAAGCACGCCAGATCCAGCGTAACGAGCAGTACCTGCAAGGCTTGCGAATTCGCCTGCACTATCTGGCCAAACGTCGCGAAGATCGCTTGCTGTTCGATTATCAGACGTCCCTGGCCGGGCAGCTAGGCTTCAAAAACCAGAAAAACCGCTCCGCCAGCGAACTGCTGATGCAGCGCTATTACCGTACCGCCAAGGCGGTCAGCCTGATGAACGAGATTTTGCTACAGAATCTCGGCGCCCGTCTGCACTCCGCACCAGAAGCCCCTCCCCTCCTCCTCAGCGATCGCTTCCGGGCGCGTAACCAGTTACTGGAAGCCTGTGAAGAAGCTATTTTTCAGCGCGAGCCAGGCGCCATTCTCGAGTGCTTTCATTTATTGGAGAGACATCCAGAACTAAAAGGTATATGCGCCCCGACGCTGCGTGCCCTGTGGCGCGCCGTGCCTCGGATCGATGCTGCGTTCCGGCGCGACCCGGTCAACCGAGCGCGTTTCATGGCCATTATCCGCGAGCCCGCCGGGCTGACACATATCCTCCGCAGAATGAACCAGTATGGCGTGCTGGCCCGCTACATTCCGGCGTTTGGACGCATTGTCGGCCAGATGCAGCATGACCTGTTTCATACCTACACGGTGGATGAACATACCCTGATGGTGCTGCGGAACCTGCGCCGCTTTACCGTCCCGGAGTTCGCTCACGAATTTCCCTTGTGCAGCCGCCTGATCCGCACTTTCGAGCGGCCAGAGGTACTGTATCTGGCCGCCCTGTTTCACGATATTGCCAAGGGCCGGGGCGGCGATCACTCCCAGCTTGGCAGGGCGGATGCACGGCGCTTCTGCCGTGAGCATGGACTGAATCAGGAAGATACGGAACAGGTTTGCTGGCTGGTTGAAAGCCATCTCACCATGTCTTCCGTGGCGCAGAAGCAGGACATCAGCGACCCTGAAGTGATTGCCGCATTCGGCAGCAAAATGAGCGATGAGCGTCATCTTACCGCGCTCTATCTGCTCACGGTGGCAGACATCCGAGGCACCAGCCCCAAGGTGTGGAATGCATGGAAAAGCCGCCTGCTGGAAAGTCTTTATCACGCCACCTGCCGTTTCCTGTGCGGCGCGACAAGCACCGGGGAGCAACTGGATGAAAGGCAACGTGAAGCACTGGGCATTCTGCGCCAGCACGCCGTGCCGGAATCCGCAGCCCATAAGCTCTGGGGGAAACTGGACGAGGGCTATTTCATGCGCCATGAAGCGCAGGAAATAGCCTGGCATACGCGAGTGCTCGGGCGGCTTGAAATCGATGGCACACCCTTTGTCCGGGCGCGCCTGGCACCCAGCGGAGAAGGCTTGCAGGTGATGATCTATACGCCGGACCGGGAAGATCTTTTTGCCCGTATTTGCGGTTTTTTCGAGCGAGTGGGTTTCAACATCGTCGAAGCCAAGATTCACACCACGCAGAACGGCGATGCGCTGGATAGCTTTGTCGTGCTGGACGAGGAAAAGCGAGCGACGCATTACCGCGATCTGCTGAACTACATCGAATATGAGCTGGCCCAGGAGTTACGCCAGGCCAGACCGCTGGAAGCACCTTCGCGCGGCAGGGTCAGCCGGCATCTGAAGCACTTTCCCATCACCCCGCAGATCAGCATCAAGCCGGATGAAAAAGGGCTCCATCAGGTGCTGTCTCTCATAGCCGGCGACCGTCCCGGCCTGCTCTACGGCATTGCCCGGGTATTCCTCGCCCACGGCGTTCATCTCCATACCGCCAAGATCAATACGCTGGGTGAACGTGCCGAGGACACTTTTCTCATCTCTGGCGCGCTGCTGGATAAAACCATGGTGATGTTGCAGTTCGAAACCGAGCTGCTGAAACAGCTTCAGTCTTAACCTTCCCCCTGTGCGAGCATCCGCTACGCGGATTGCCTGCTTGACCCGCTTCAGGGGAGGCGCGTTCCCTGGCTTGATAAGGGTTCGGGGCTTTCGCCGTGCTCCAGCCGGTACAGCCACGCCAGCAGCTCGGCTACCGCCAGATATAGTTCCGGGGGAATGTGCTGGTCCAGATCAACCTGCATCAGCAGGGAAACCAGGGCCGGAGATTCATGAACGTACACACCAGCCTCTTTGGCGCGCTCGATGATGGCATCCGCCAGCAAGCCTCGCCCCTTGGCCACCACTTTTGGCGCCGACTGGCCGGCGTTGTAAGCCAGAGCGACGGCAGTGCGGCGATCATCCGGCTGCTTCATGGCTCAGGAAGTTCCAACCTTGATTTCAGCCAGGCGCAAGCCGGATGTCTCCATCCCTTGCTGCAAGGCGGCTTTCTGTTCGTTCATCAGTTCCACCGTTGCGGATTCTGCCGCCCCGAGCTGGATGCGTATGCCCTGCGGGTGCAGGATCAATCTGGCGTTGATTTCTCCCAACTGAGGCAGCACCAGACGCAAGCTGGTCTGCCACTCAGGCTGTTCGCCCCCCCTCCCCTCCTGCTCGCGGGCTGAACGCTCCTCGATCTGCCAGTCCATCGGCTGCCCCGGCCAGACTTGACCCTGCCACAGCACCTGGCGGGTATCCAGTGCTTCCAGTTGCTGGCGCAGGATGGGCACAGTTTCGGGGTGAACGGGCTGAGTGGCGGCAAGCGCTTTTCCTCCCATCAGGTCAATCGGGTTCTGGGGGAGAGAAGAAGTTTGTTCTGTCTGCGCCGGATTGACCGCTGCCGGAGATAAACGTCCTTGCGGCTCATGCAGCAAATCGGTCAGAGGACGTTGACCAGCAACCCATTGCGCCTGATGAGATTCATAAAACAGCCCGCTTTGTGTCAGCGCACCGCGAAGGCTTTGGGCAAAATCCAGTGTTTTTCCCGGTGCGCCGGAAAGCAGCGGAGCCGTCTGTGCAATGCTGGCTGCCCTTGCTTGCGCCGGCTCTGATTGCGCGGCTTTTTCCAGCAGCCCGCCAAGAAAGCGCGCTGTGTCACTCAGGGAAACCTGTGGCTTACCGTTCGGGCTAGTGGTAGCGGCATTAGCCAGGTCGCTTGCCATAATGAAAGTCAGGCGCGGTTTGGCGGTAACGAAAACCAGTTCCAGCGTGTCGCCGGGCTGGGTGTTCCTGGGCAGATTCATGTCCAGCGTTTTGTCGGCGATCAGCACCTGGAAACGGCCATTGGGCAGATTGGCCACCACGTGGGCGGGTACCTTTTGCCCTGGCGTGAGCTGAGGCAGAGCCAGTTGCTGCTGGGAAACTTCCAGCAGCGGCGGAGCCGAAGTCTTGATCAGCAGTTGCAACTGACTCAGGACATCGCTGTGAATCATGGCGTGCGGGCCTGGTGCATGGCCACGATCAGTTCCGCTTCACCGCGTGAAATACCGCAACCGGCAGCAAGCTCATCCACGCTCATTCCCTGTTGTGCCATCTGAATAGCCTGACTGTAGGGAGAAGATGGGGGTGAAGTTGAATGAGTGTGCTGGGGCTGGGGGATGGGCCGGTCTTCCAGTTGCTGGTGAATGGTCAGAATCTGTTCACGCAACTGCTCGATTTCCGCCTCGAGTGCGGCCATTCTGGGCTGATCCGCCCCGGCATCGGGCTTCCAGCGCCTGAAACCGCGATTCGTGCGCAACAGCAGCAGCATCTCGGCAACATATACCGCAAGCACGACCGCCACGATAATCAGCAATTCACGCCATGTAATGACAAAGGAATCCAAGATTACATCCTTCAGTCAGCCCGGAAAGGCTTTAAATTTTCTGGGTCAGCGAAGACAAATAGTTCGAAAAATCACGGCTCAGTTCCGGATGCTTGAGCGCATGTTCGACGGTCGCCTTGAGGTAGCCCAGTTTACTGCCGCAATCATAGCGCGTGCCATCAAACTGGTAAGCAAGCACTTGTTGTTCATGGAGCAGTGAGGCGATAGCGTCGGTGAGCTGAATTTCCCCCCCGGCACCAGCCGGGATATTCTCCAGGTGATGGAAAATGCGCGGCGTAAGGATATAGCGGCCCACCACGCCCAGCGTGGAAGGCGCCACGTCCGGCGCCGGTTTCTCGACAATGCTGTCAACCCGAAATACCTGCTCCGACAGGAGCTGGGCATCCACGATACCGTATTGGCCGGTTTCTTCCCGCGCCACATTCTGCACCCCCAGCACGGAACACTGGTAATAGTTGAATTTATCCACCATCTGCTTCATCACTGGCGTCCCGGCATCGATCAGGTCATCGGCCAGAATCACGGCAAAGGGGGCGTTACCGATCACCGGCTTGGCGCACAGCACGGCATGCCCCAGGCCCAGCGCCTCCGCCTGGCGGATGTAGATGCAGGAAATGTGGCTGGGTATGACCGAGCGTATCATTTCCAGCATTTTGGTCTTGCCCTTGGCTTCGAGCTCGGCTTCCATTTCGAAGGCCTTGTCGAAATGATCCTCGATCGCCCGCTTGTTGCGGCCGGTAATGAAAACCATATCGGTGATGCCGGCGGCAATGGCTTCTTCCACTGCATACTGGATCAGGGGCTTGTCCACCACGGTCAGCATTTCCTTCGGACTGGCCTTGGTCGCGGGCAGGAAGCGCGTGCCCAGACCGGCAACAGGGAAAACGGCTTTGGTCACTTTTTGCATGAGTTCTGATTATCCTTTAAGTAATTCGAGCAGTTCGTCTTCATCCAGAATCTTGATACCAAGCGCCAGGGCCTTGTCATATTTACTACCCGGATCGGCGCCGGCCACCACGTAGTGGGTTTTTTTCGATACGCTGCCGCTCACCTTGCCGCCCAGCGCCTCGATCGCTTCCTTTGCCTGCTCGCGCGAAAGATTGGGCAGCGCGCCGGTAAGTACAAAAGTTCTGCCGCTCAGCGCGCCATTCGCCGGCCCCGCACCCACCTCTTCCGGCCATTCCACACCCGCACCGCGCAGCTGTTCGATCACCTCGCGGTTATGTGTTTCAGCAAGGAATTCCAGGATACTTTGCGCCACCACCGGGCCGATGTCCGCCACCTGCTGCAGGTCGGCCATATCCGCTTCCATCAGTCCTTCCAGATTGCCGAAATGGCGCGCCAGCTCCTTGGCCGTGGCCTCGCCCACGTTACGGATGCCCAGTGCGTAGACAAAGCGGGCCAGCGTTGTGCGCTTGCTCTTTTCAATGGCGTCGAGGGTATTCTGCGCGGATTTCTCCGCCATCCGTTCCAGGCCCGCCAGTGCCGGCATGCCGAGCCGGTATAGATCCGCCGGATTGTGGACGATCTCCTTGTCCACCAGTTGCTCCACCAGCTTGTCGCCCAGGCCCTCGATATCCATGGCACGGCGGCTGGCGAAGTGCAGCAGCGCCTGCTTGCGCTGCGCCGGGCAATACAGGCCGCCGCTGCAGCGCGCCACGGCTTCTTCCGGATCGCGCGCCACATGGGAACCGCATACCGGGCAGGCCGTTGGCATGACAAAGGCCACGGCCTGGGCCGGGCGTTTTTCCGGCACCACGCCGACCACCTCGGGAATCACATCCCCGGCACGGCGCACGATTACCGTGTCGCCAATGTGCACATCCTTGCGCCGTATTTCGTCCTCGTTATGCAGGGTCGCATTGGTCACCGTCACGCCGCCGACAAACACCGGCCTGAGGCGTGCCACTGGCGTCAGTGCGCCGGTGCGGCCAACCTGCACGTCGATGCCCAGCACCTCGGTCAATGCTTCCTGCGCCGGGAATTTGTGCGCCACGGCCCAGCGCGGGGCGCGGGAAACGAAACCGAGCTGCGCCTGTTGCGCGAGCGAATTGACCTTGTACACCACGCCGTCGATTTCATAGGGCAGGCTGTCGCGCGTAACGCCAATAGCTCGATAATATTCCAGCAAACCGGACACCCCTTGCACCACCTTGCGTTCGGGGCACAATGGAAAATGCAGGGCGGCAAGAAAATCCATGGCTTCGGAGTGGCAGCTAAAATCCGGCCCGCCTTCCACCACCCCAAGGCCATAGGCAAAGAAGGTCAGGCGCCGCCGGGCGGTAATTTTCGAATCGAGCTGGCGCAGGGAGCCGGCAGCGGCATTGCGCGGATTGGCGAATTCCTTCTCCTCGCGTTCGCGCTGGTCCTGGTTCAGCCTGGCGAAATCCGCCTTCTGCATCAGCACTTCGCCGCGCACTTCCAGCAGGGCCGGCACATTCGAGCCGTGCAGACTGAGCGGAATCGACTTGATGGTGCGCAGATTCGCCGTCACGTCTTCACCGGTAAAGCCATCGCCCCGCGTTGCTCCACTGACAAGTAAACCATTTTCATATGACAGACTGATGGCAAGGCCATCGAACTTGGGCTCGACCGCATACTCGATCTGCTCCTGTCCCAGCGCCTCGCACGCACGCCGGTCGAAGGCCGTGGCGTCCTCATCTTCAAAAGCGTTGTTAAGAGAAAGCATCGGCGTGCGGTGCTGCACCTGCTCGAACTGGGGCAGCGGCGCCCCGCCCACCCGCTGCGTGGGCGAATCCGGGGTCAGCAGTTCGGGGTATTGCACCTCAAGCTGCTGCAATTCAACGAACAGGCGATCATATTCGGCGTCGGGGATGGAAGGCGCATCGAGGACATAATAGAGATAATTATGGCGTTCGATTTCCTCGCGCAGGAGCCGCGCGCGTTCGGCGGCTTCATGGGGCAAACTCATCAGGCAAACAATCTTCTGCTGCACGGGCCGCCGGGGCTGATGCCGCGCTGCTCCATCTTGTGGTAGATGGCGGCCAGCTGCTGGCGGATCTTGTCGATGCCGGCGTCGGTCAGTTCGCGGCGGTTGTCATCCACCATCAGGGCAGACAGCGGCCCGGCAAACTGGCGCGCGGCCAGCAGCATCTGGTTGAAAGCCTGAATACCCCCTGCCGCCTTGGGTACGTCGAACAGGAAAGTCACGCCATGGGTGGCAAGGTGTTTCATCGCATCCGCACTGAATGGTACGGGTTCGAGATTGCCAAGCGAGAACAGCTGTGCGCCATCATCATTCAGGAAATGGAAGCTGCCGTCAGGCATCAGTTTCATGCCGGCAGATTCAGCCAGCCCGCGCAGCTTGGTGCCGGCGAAGGGCGCGCCATCCCTGGAGATGACATTGAAGCCGATGAGCACATCCACATCGGCACAGAACTGGTCCAGATCGGCAGCAGCAGCCAGCGCAAGCTGTTTGTCAGGATAGTTGATCACTGCATAAAGATTGGCGGCAACGGCCTGAGTCATGTCGCAAAAAGCATCCAGCTCTTCGCCGCTAACCGGGCCATTGCGGTCGGAAAGTTGCAGGCATGCGGCCAGTTTTACAAATTCCGCGCCGGGCACAGCCTGGGCAATCGCTTCCCAGTTGGTGTGGTGGTGACGCTGCCCCAGCCAGCGCACTGGCTTGCTGATGGGCTTCATTTGTTGCAGCACCAGCACCAAGGCATGCGCCGATATCGGGTCGCTGGCGCTAAGGCCTGCAACATACTCGGTCGCAGCATCGGGTTCCAGGGGAATTTCAGGCATGGGTAGCGGAGTTGGCGCTGCTGCAAATGGCTCGGGCTCGGGTTCCGCTTCAATCCGGGTGTGCTCCGTTGCAGGAGGCAGCACTTCTGTTTCTTCGCTTTCCTCCGCGACGGGAGGATTCCAGGCGGGCGGGCTATCCTGCCCAAACTCATCTTCGTACTCATCCGGCACTTCGATAGCATCGCGAGGCATCGCGTCCAGCATGGGCTCGACACGCTCCGGATGCGGCTCCGGATGCAGCAATATGTCATCGTGCCGAGACGTAAAACGCTGTTCGGCCTGGCGCCGGTATTTACGTTCCTGCCAACGGTTGAATGCCAGCACGGCAAAAATCACCACCACGCCAATGGCCAACAGGCTTACTTGCAGTTCATTCATATTCGGATTCTTTGATTGTCCTGACTATTTTAAGCGAGATTATACCGCCGCTGCGTCCTTGAGACGCACTGCTTCTTCCAGATCCACCGCCACCACTCTTGAAACGCCAGATTCCTGCATGGTCACCCCTACCAGCTGCTCGGCCATTTCCATGGTGATTTTATTATGACTGACAAATACAAACTGTATGTTTTGTGACATTTTTTTCACCAATTCGCAAAAGCGCTCGGTATTGCTGTCATCCAGCGGCGCATCCACTTCATCCAGCATGCAGAATGGCGCCGGATTGAGCTGGAACATTGCAAACACCAGCGCCAGCGCGGTGAGCGCCTTTTCGCCCCCGGACAGCAGCTGGATCGAGCTGTTTTTCTTGCCCGGCGGCTGGGCGAACAGCGTCACCCCGGCATCGAGAATTTCTTCCCCGCTCATTTCCAGGCGGGCAGTGCCGCCGCCAAACACCGCCGGAAACAACTCGCCGAAATGGCGGTTCACGGTATCGAAAGTTTCCTGCAGGCGCGAGCGGGTTTCGCGGTCGATGCGGCGGATCGCCTGCTCCAGCGTATCCATCGCCTCGGCCAGATCGTTTGCCTGAGCATCGAGATAGTGCTTGCGCTCGCGGCTGCTGTTCAGCTCCTCCAGCGCAGCGAGATTGACTGCTCCGAGCGCCTCGATTTCCTCCGCCAGCCGCTCTACCTGGACCTGTAACTCTGCTGCCCTGGCGCGTTTTTCCAGCAATGGCAGCAAGGCTGCAAGATCCGCAGCGGCAGCAAGCAGCTGTTCGTTCCACTGCTCCTCCGCCAGGCGCGCCTCCTGCTCCCTGAGACGCGCCTGTTCCAGGCGGTCGCGCATGGGGTGCAATGCCTGTTCGCTGGACAAGCGCTGCTGTTCCAGTTGTTGCAGGGCCTGGCTGACGCCGGCCAGCACATCGCGCGCCTCGCCCAGGCTTTTTTCCCGCTCCTGCCGCTGTTGCAGGGCTTGCTGCAACAGGCCGCCAAGGTCAACCAGCGTCTGTTCGCCGGTTTCCTGTTCGAGCTCGCCGATGCGTTGGCTTAGTTGTTCGCGTTGACTGGCAAGGGTAGCCAGAAAGCGTTCCTGCTCGTCAATTTTGCCGGCACAGTTGCTCTGCCGGAATCCGGCTTCCTGCACGGCGCGTTCGGCAGCCTGCACAGTCTGGCGTTGGCGGTTCACGTCGCTTTCAAGCCCGCCGCGCTCGTGCCTGGTATCTTGCAGACGTTCCTGCAGCAGCGAAATCTGTTCCTGCTGCATCTCGATGTTGTATTCGTGCTCGCGCGCTTGCGCCATCTCGATTTCCAGCTGGGCCGCAATATCGCTGCTCTCATGCTCGATCTGTTGGCGGCGTTGCAGGAGGTGCTGCTGCTGTTGTGCAAGCCGCTCCACTTCCAGGTGCAGGCGGTGATGGCGCTGCTGGTAATCGGCGCATTGCCCGCGTGCGACGGCAAGCCTGGACTGAAATGCTTTCAGTACCGATTCTGCCGTCGAATAATCTGCCTGTCGTGCCTGTACGTCCAGGCTGCCCCGTTCCATCTCATCACCGAGCGCTTCGATCTCGCGCTGCCGGGACAGCACGCCGTGCAACTCGGACTGGGGCGCATAGTAATTAACGCTGGAGCGGGTAAAAACATGCCCTTCAGGACAAACCAGATATTCACCAGCATGCAGTTGCTGGCGCTTGCTCCAGGCCTCGCCGCAGTCTGCAACGGTATAAACACCATGCAGCCATTCATCCAGCACCGCTGCCGGGCCTTGCACCATTTTCCGCAGGGGAATGAGTTCCGGACTGCATGAATCAAAAACTTCCTGCCGCGCCTCATACAGCGCAAGCGGGGCCGGTGGCGCGTCGGCCAGCCAGGCTTGTGCATCAGCCCTATCCGGCAAGGCAACGGCCTTGAGGCGTTCGCCCAGTATGCTTTCAAGCGCGTTTTCCCAGCCCGGCTCGATGCAAACCGCCTGCCACAGGCGCGTTAGCACATCCAGCTTGTGCTTCTCCAGCCAGGACTTGAGCTTGTGGTTGTGTTCAAGGCGGCTTTGCACCTGTTGCAAGGCATGCAGTTTGGCTTCGATCCGGGTGGCGTGCTGCTGGGCCGCATGCACGGCATGCTGGGCCTCGCGTTGGGCCAGCTCCAGGTCGGGCAATTCCGTGCGCAAAGCCTCTTGCCGGGATTGTGCCTGTTCAAGCTGGGCGGACAGTTCCGCCAGTTCTTCCTGGCGGCCGGACAAGCCCGCCTCGTCCGGCTGCGGCAGGGTGGAGATTTCCTGCTGCAAGCGCAGGTATCGTGCATCCAGTTGCTGTGCGGTCTTTTGCGCGTGGCTGCGATGCGTTTCCTCGATCTGCAAGGCTTGCTCGGCCTGAGTCAGCTCGCGCTGAATTTCGCTTAAGCGGTGCTGGCAATCGCGAAATGCAGTTTCCGCCAGGGGCAGTTTATCTTGCGCTTCTTCGATGGCGAGTGCAGTTTCTTCCATTCGAAGCAGCGCGATTTCCTGCTCATCGCGCCAGTGGGCCAGGCTCGCTTCGGCCTGCTGTTGCTGCTGCCGCAACTGGTTTTCCTGACTGTGCCAGGCCTCAAGCTGATGGACAAGGCGCTGTTGCGTTTCGCGCTGGTGCTGCAAGGCCTGCTCCACTCTGGCCACTTCGGCATTGGCGGCATAAAGCTCACCTTGCGCGGCATGCAGCGCATCGCCAGCGGCATAATGCCCGGCGCGAGCGGCTTCGAGCTGGCTTTCGGCTTTGCGTAGCGCGGCAGATTCCGCCTCCAGTTCGTTGAGCAGTTTTTCCACCTGTTGCCGGGCGCGTTCCCGCGTCAGCGCGGCTTCCTGTTTTTTTACCAGCCACAGCAAATGCCGGGTGGTCTGCATCTCGGCCTGCAGGCGATGGTATTGCTGCGCCACCCCGGCCTGTGTTTCCAGGCGCTGCAACTGTTTGTCCAGCTCCTGGCGCACATCTTCAAGCCGGGCAAGGTTTTCGCGCGTGTCCTTGAGGCGTGTCTCGGTTTCGCGGCGCCGTTCCTTGTATTTGGAGATGCCAGCAGCTTCTTCGAGGAAAATGCGCAAATCCTCCGGCCGCGCGTCGATAATGCGCGAGATCATGCCCTGCTCGATGATGGCATAGGCGCGCGGGCCCAGGCCGGTGCCGAGGAACATGTCGGTAACGTCGCGGCGCCGCACATGCAGGTTGTTGATGAAATACTGCGATTCGCCATTGCGGTGTAAAACCCGCTTGACACTGATCTCGGCATACTGCGACCACTGCCCTGCCGCCTTGCCCAGGCTGTTGTCGAATTTGAGCTCCACGCTGGCGCGCGACACCGCTTTGCGCGTGGCCGCGCCGTTAAAAATAACATCCTGCATGGAATCGCCGCGCAAAGCGGAAGCACGGGATTCGCCCATTACCCAGCGAACCGCATCGATCACATTCGATTTGCCGCAGCCATTCGGACCAACCACACCCACCCGCTGCCCCGGCACCGGGATGGTGGTGGGATCAACGAAAGTCTTGAAACCGGCAAGTTTGATGTGGGTGAGGCGCAAGAGTTCTAAACAGCAGTATTTATGAGTGACGCGGGTGAAGGCAAAGAAGCTAGCTTCCCAGAACTTTCATGTTTCTGGGTTTTCCCAGGTAGTAGCCCTGGGCGTAATCGACCCCGATCTGGCGCAGCATTTTCAGCACTGCCTCGCTCTCGACCCGTTCGGCAATAATTTTCTTGCCCATGAAATGGCCAATTTCGGTGATGGATTTTACGACGGCGAAATCATATGGATTCTGGTCCATCTTATCCACAAAGGTGCCATCGATCTTGAGATAGTCCACTGGCAGATTTTTCAGGTAGGAATAGGAGGATTGCCCGCTTCCGAAATCGTCAAGCGAGAAAGAGCAGCCGCTCTGCTTCTTCAATTCGCTGATAAATTCCGAGGCGCTCGACAGGTGAGAGATGCCTACCGTTTCAGTGATTTCGAAACAGACCTTATTCATCGGAATTTTGTAAGTTTCCGCCTGGCTGATAACAAAATCGATCAAGCCTTCCTCATTGAGGGAAGCGCCAGACAGGTTGATGGTCAGCCCGCCCAACTCATCCAGCCTGTCGCGGCGTTCCGCCATCCAGCGAAAGGCGTGTTCAATCACCCAGCGATCAACGCTGGACATGCGGCGAAAATGTTCGGCCGCCATGATCAGGTCAACCGGAGAGATCAGATTCCCATTACCATCCGGCACACGCAACAACACCTCGGAGTGATGCACGGCCACGTTGTTTCCGTTGATACTGACAATAGGCTGGCAGCGTAATTCGAAGGTGCTTTTGTCCAGGGCTTCGTCTATCCGGCTTACCCATTTGACGGTGTTGATATGGCGCGCCAGATTGGCTTCGTCAGGGCGATATACCTGTACGTAATTACTGCCCTTGGAGCGCGCAATTCGGCAGCTTGCTTCGGCTGCCTGCATCAACGATTCAATACTTTCACTTTCGCGGTTGATTTCCACCACCCCGGCACTGAAGGATAGGGACAGGCTTTTATCCCCCGAAGTAAAGCGGTAGGCCCGGAAAGCGCCAGTCAGGCGGGAAGTCATGCGCAACGCATCATCAAGGCTACAGTTCTCGATCAACATGGCAAATTCGTCGCCACCGATACGAGCCTGCAAGCCATCTTCACCCAATTCCTGTTTAAGCAGCCGGGATGTCTCGACCAGCGCGCGGTCACCCCCTTCGTAGCCGAAGGTGTTGTTGACTACGCTGAATTGCTCCAGGTCGAGATAGCACAGGATCGAAGACATGCCTGAGTCATGCACCCTGGTCAGGGTTTCCGCCAGGCGTTTTTCGAATTCACGGCGGTTGATGAGGCCGGTCAGTTGATCGTGCGTGGTTTCATGCAACAACTGGCGATGCATCTTTTGCAGCATGGTGGACTGCGCACGGTCGACCAGTTGTTCGTTGGCGTCATCCAGAACCTCAAGCTCGCTGGCGCGCAGGGATTGCGCAAGGTCATCCTGGCTGAGTGTTTCTTCCCTCAATCCCTGAGCATTGACGAAAACGAATTTATCCAGATTTTTGGCCACCCAGGCCAGTCGTACGCGTTTTTGCTGCTCGCCGCGCCCCAGCATCAGCCAGTTGCCGACTTTCAGCCGTCGCACATGCCTCCTGAATTCGTCCAGGGTTTCGTCTTTTTGGACTGGCGGCTCTTCGCCAGCCAGCTGTTGCAGCCCGTTCAGAAATTTCCCCAGCTTGCTCGTCATGTTTTCCGGTTTTTCAAGCTTTGCGCGCTGTTCCTCGGTTTCACAGCTGGCCACAAGGTCGCGGATATTCCCTTCATAAGCCTTGTGCTGGACATGCACCAGCAGGCCAACTTCCTTCAGCATTTTCTGCAGCAGGCCCGGCGTAACCTCATCGGCAGAGGAGATTTCCGCAAGCAAGCCGTCAATTTTCTTTCTGACCGCATTTTCGACCTTGGAGTCCGCGCTGAATAATTCCAGCTCGGCGATCTGGTTGATCAGTTGACGAGCGAGGTGCGACTTGTCGTAAAACAGCGAATCGTCGCGCAACGCCATTTTGATCAGCGGGATCGAAAGCTGGTTGAGCCAGGGCTTGACCGTGTCAGCCACCAGATTGTCGGCCAGCACCGAATCAAATAGATTGCCGCCGATTTGCAGAATATTGGTTTCACGGCTCGGCACTTCCCTTGCTTCGTCGCTCGGAGCGGCATCCGCCAGTTCCGACTGGAGCTTTTGCATGAAATCGTGATGAAAACTGTCACCCTGCTGCTTGCCGGGCATATCCATCCTGATTCGCGAGAGTGCCGACAACACTTCGTCCGTCGTGAAGTGAAGCGGTTCAACAGGCTGGCTTGCCATCGTGGCTTCGCTGCCTGGGCCGGGTGCGGGTGCTGGAATGAACCCTCCGCCTTCCGCAGATGCCGCCTGATAAGGTGCCGGCCCCTGGCCGCCTGAGTGTGCCGTTTGTACCGGCTGCCTGGCTGGCTGGGACGCAGGCACCGAAAGTTGCTGCTGCAACTGGCCAAGACCCTGGATCAGGCGATACCAGTCCTGTGACGATTGCTGCATGGCTGCGGGTGCCGCCGATGGCTGATCAGCGCCTGAAAAAGGAGGGGCTCCAGCCCCGGAAGCCACGGGTGGCATGGGTGGCATGGGTGGCATGGGTGGCATGGGTGGCATGGGTGGAAAAGGCTGCGCCACAGGCGGCAAGGGATTGCCGGACGAGAAGAAGGTGTCCGCGGGCTGTGCGGGTGGCACAGGCTGCCCGGTGATGCTCTCCTCGGATGCCGGATTGGCTTGCTGCAAAGTTTCCGTCTCGAACGGCGGGGGCTGCACCGGTTCTGCCCTGCGTGCCGAATAGGCCTGCTGCGGCTGTTTCTTTCCCTGAGGACGCAAGACGGGTAACACTCCAGCGTCGATCAAAAGCCGGTTGAGTGCGGCATACAGCTCACCGGTCTGGCTGCACAACACATTCTTGAAGACCTTGCAGCTGCTTGATGCAATCTTGCGCTCAAGCCCAAGCGTGCCCAGCGCTTCCTGAAAAATCTGGCTGATGGTGCCCGGTCCAAAGGGGTTGTTTTCCTTGTCGACGGGCTGCTGGAAGATGACGCTGAGGCGCCGCTCCAGCGCGTTAAGCTCTTCCTTGTGTTCAAGCTCGGCCGCGCGAGCCATGTCTGTAAAGGAAAGCCAGTCCTCGAAAACATCGTCTTCAACCAGCGAGAGCGACAATTCGCCACCGCTTCCCGATGTCTGGGCGCTCTTCCCGGCATTGCCGGCCAGCAATGGGGTCTGCCTCAAACGCGCCTGCATCCGCATCAGAAATTCGCGGCTGAACTCTGCACCGTCCTTGGTGAAAACGCTCGATGCGTTGTAACAGGCATTTTTCTCGGCAATGGTGCGGCCTTCTCCTGCAAGGTTGAAAAAATACTCTATTACCTGTTCCTGAAAAGCCTTCGCAATGGGTTCGAGTTGCTCCTCGACCATCTGGCCGCATGCCCTGAGAAGAGATTCACCAGCCGGGTCAATTTTGCCTGGAACATCCGTGCTTTCAGATTTTTTCCGGGTACTGCGAGCCCGCCCGGGTGGGGGGTTCCTGGTGTATTCATGGAGGACATGAAGGGCTTCGAAATCGGGATTGATAAAAGCAATCCCGGCGCTTTCATGGTCTGCCCTGGCGACCCGCCCCTGAAAGTGCAAGGCTTGAATGCCGCCGGATGTGGGCACCGAACAGCGAATCTCGATAATCTGGCCACGAACCGGGGCAGAATCAGGAGGATAAGGGAAAGAGAGAAATATCCCCCCGGGGCAGAAATCCAGAATCTCGATCGCGCAAACTGGCTGCTGCGGAATGGTACACTCACCCGCCAGGAAAATGGTATTGCGCGTGAAAGCGCGCTTTTCCCTGCCTGGTGAAGCCGACTGCATCTCATCCTGTGTGTCGCCAATCATCCAGTACCCATCCTCAAGTTATCAACAGTTGCATAACATCACCCGGATCAAGCAGGAGCTTCTGTTTTACGTTAACCAGCGCCTACCTGCATGATAACCAAGGTTTGCACGTCAATGCTATACGCTTGGAAGAGGTTGCAGCAAAAAATCCAGGCCAGGGCACCAGACTGTCCGGACGTTTCGTGAGCGGGCACACGCGTTATAATGCCCTTCATTTGACCCTCCGGAACAAGCCATGCCAACTCAACCCAGCAAGGAACTCGAAACTTTCGACAACCCCTATCCGGAACGTGATTACCATATCCACATGGAAATTCCGGAGTTTACCTGTCTGTGCCCGAAAACCGGCCAGCCGGACTTCGCGACCCTGATTCTGGACTATATCCCTGACCAGAAATGTGTCGAACTGAAAAGCCTGAAAATGTATATGTGGTCCTACCGCAATGAAGGTGCGTTCCACGAGGCGGTGACCAATCATATTCTGAATGATCTGGCGGCCGCCACCGAGCCGCGCTTCATGCGCCTGACGGCCAAATTCTATGTGCGCGGCGGCATCTTCACCAACGTCGTGGCGGAACAGCGCAAGCCGGAATGGCAGCCTCTGCCGCACGTTGATCTGACTGCATTCGGGGCGAATTCGAACACGCGCGGGTAAGAATTTCGGGACAGGAGAACCATCATCGACCAAGCACCGATCCCGCCTCACCGGTCCCGCCTCACCCCTCACGCCTTTTTAGGCATTGATTTCGGCACCACTGGCGCCCGCGCCATGGTGATTGATGATGCGGGAGAAATCCTTGCCCAGTGCCGCCATGATTTCCACGGCGAACAATCCGGCCCGCTGTGGCGTACTGCACTGTTCGAGCTGATTTCGCAAATCCCTTTTGAGCTGCGCAATGTCCTTCGCGCCATTTCCATCAACGGCACCTCCGCCACGGTGCTTTTGTGTGATGCGGCAGGCGAGCCGCTGAGCGCTCCCCTGCTGTACAACGACACCTGTGCCAGCAGGGAAGCCGAAGCGCTCATGCAAATGGCGCCCCGCAATCATGTCGCCGCCACACCCGCATCCGGGCTGGCGAAACTAATATGGTTCAGCCGCCAGCCGGAATTCGGCGCAGCCGCCAGTTTCATGCACCAGGCTGACTGGCTGGGCTTTCTGCTGCACGGCCAGTTGGGGATCAGCGATTACCACAATGCCCTGAAATCCGGTGGTGACCCCGAAACGCTCGATTATCCCGCATGGGTCAAGGCACTTCCGGTTTCCGCCCTGCTGCCTCAAATCGTCGAACCCGGCGCTGTCATCGGCACAATCAGCAGTCGCATCGCGCACCATTTCGCCCTGCCCAGGGATTGCGTGGTGCGCGCCGGTACCACCGACAGCATTGCCGCTTTCCTTGCAACCGGGGCAGGCAAGCCGGGCGAAGCGGTCACCTCGCTCGGCTCCACCCTGGTCCTGAAGCTGCTTTCCGAGCGGCGCGTGGAAAGCGCCCAGCACGGCATCTACAGCCACCGCTGCGGGAATCTGTGGCTCACCGGAGGCGCATCCAACAGCGGCGGCGCGGTGCTGCGGGCATTTTTCGATGACGCCGGGCTACACAGCCTGAGCCAGCGCATTGATCCAGGCCAGCCCAGCGGGCTCGATTATTACCCCCTGCTCCAGCCCGGCGAGCGCTTCCCGCTCAATGACCTGGCTTACCCGCCGCGCCTTGTTCCCAGGCCGGATGATGACGCCATTTTCCTGCACGGCCTGCTGGAAGGTATTGCCCGTATCGAAGCCCGGGGCTACCAGTTATTGCAGGAACTGGGCGCCACGCCGCTGGTTTCCGTCCGGAGCGCCGGGGGTGGAGCCAGCAACCCGGCCTTCAGCGCCATCCGTGCTCGCCTGCTGGGCGTACCCATGCAAGCGGCGCTCCACGCCGAGGCAGCCTATGGCAGCGCCCTTCTCGCCAGGGATGGCACGCAATTGTTATACTCCGGCCATGACAAATCAATCTGAGCCACAGGGTATTTTCTACGCGGCAGACCTGCCTCTGAGCTGGACCGCTCTCAGCCGCCTGCAGCCAGTGCAAACCGAACAATGGCAGCACGATACGGCAGCCCTGCTGCGCGCGCTGGCGGTGATCGAGGCCCCCGTTGTCGAGACGGACAGGGATATTTCCTCCTCCAGCGTGAAATCCATGGAAAGGCTGGAAGCGAAGCTGGACCTGGCTCTCAGCCTGATGATGCAGCTTGTGCGCCAGCAGGCCGAACTACCCACGCCAAGCCCCGTCATCCTGCGCGCCAATTCTGTGGAATGGCTTGGCACGAGCCTCCCCGAACCAGCCCAATTGATTCTGGTTTCCCTCCATCTCAGCCCCAGGCTGCCCCAGGCGCTGCACATTCCCGCCACCGTGGCTGCCGTGGAGCAGCTGGAGAATGGCGCCAGGGTGCATGCAAATTTCACCCATCTGAGCCAGGAAGTGGAAGAGTGGCTGGAGCGCACCCTGTTCCGCTTCCATCGCCGCAGCATTCAGCAAAGCCACTCCCGGCAGCACGGCGAAAACTGAATATTTCCAGCATGCGCGCCCTGATTCGCGGTAAACGCTTTGGCATGGCAACGGACGAGTACAGCCTCGCCAGATTCGAGAATTTGCGCGGCCACACGATTGCGCTTGGATTCACCGCAGTATTTCTGCTGTGGGGGCTCTGGGCATGGGCCTGGAGCATCGCCCCGGCTCACGCGCCGGATACACTGGGCTGGTTCCTTGTAATGGGGGCTTTACTGGCCATCTATCCCATTGCCCTGCTCAGCGGTTTATCCCTGCGCGCCCTTCCCTGGCTGCTTTATGCGCTGCTGATGGCGGCGCAGGGCATGTTTCTGTATATCCTGGTATTGCTGGGCGCAGCGGCCCAGGGGAGCGCCGGTTTTCTCTTCTGGTTCCTTGCGCCCCCGCTGCTGGCATTCATTTTCGGCTGGCGCATCAATCTGACCGGCAGCCTTGTGCTGCTACTCTTTCCCAATCTGCTGGTTGCTGTATTCGGGAAATTTTCCGGCTTCGATTTGCTGCAATTCAATCTGCTCGCCCTCCCGGCCATGACCATCGCCCTCTTTGTCAGCCACCTGGCAGACCAATGGCTGCGCCAGATCCACGACCTGCACAAACAGATCGCGTGGCGCAACGTCGCCATAGCCTCGTCGGGAGAAGCGCTGCTGGTCACCGGCCGGAACGGGCGGATTGAGCACGTCAACCCGGCTTTTACCGGGAGCACGGGTTATACGCCGGAAGAAGTCATCGGCAACAAGCCCTCGCTGCTCAAAAGCGGCTTCCATGACAGCGCCTTTTACGAAACCATGTGGACCACCCTGCTCAACGGCCAGGTCTGGCGGGGCGAAATCATCAACCGCCACAAGGACGACACATCCATCACCCTGTGGACGAACATTTTTCCGGTTGCGGGCCGCGATGGCAGCCCGGAAAAGTTTGTCGCCCTGTCGAGCGACATCACCTCGCGCAGGCAACTGGAGGAAGAAGTCGCTCTCGGCAACGCCGAACTGGAAGCCATATTCACCAATGCCGGGGTGGGCATCGCGCTGCTCGATTCATGGGGGCGTTTTATCAAGGCCAATGATTTCTGGCTTTCGATGTTTGGATATTCCCGCGAGGAAACGATTGCTTCGCTCAATCACACGGACATTTCCAACGATGATGACGTGGTGGATCACCGGCACCTTTTCGTCGCCCTCGCCAGCGGCGAACTCCCCAGCCACCACAGCGACCGGCGCTTCGTATGCAACGGTGGCAGGGTATTCTGGGGCCACATCTCGATGACACCGGTTAAAAACGAGGCGGGCTATATCCGCGCCATCATCGCCATCGTGCAGGACATCGACGAGCGCAAGCTGCTGAAAGACAAGCTTGAATCCATGGCGCATTACGATGCGCTCACCGGCCTGCCCAACCGTGCCCTGTTTTTCGACCGCCTGGGACAAGCCATTACCCAGAGCAAGCGCAGCCAGGGCCAGTTCGCGCTGATGTTCGTCGACCTGGACGGCTTCAAGGCGGTCAACGATACTTTCGGCCACGACACCGGCGACGCCCTGCTCAAGGCCGTGTCGGAACATCTGCTGGAGTGCGTGCGGGAATCCGATACCGTGGCACGCATGGGCGGCGACGAATTCACCATCATCCTGCGCGCCATACGTGGCCAGGAGGATGCCGCCCATGTGGCGGAGAAAATTCTCGCCACGCTATCCCACCCCTACCACCTGCTCGGCCATGAATGCCGTATCGGCGCATCCCTGGGCATCGTGCTCTATCCCCGGCACGGCAAAAATGCCGAGGACCTGCTGAGCCAGGCTGACAACGCCATGTACGCCGTCAAGAAAGCAGGCAAGAACGCCTACCGCTTCGCCGAGGACAATTCCGCATGACCCCCCAAGCATTCATTCAAAAATGGAAAGCCTCGCAACTCAAGGAACGCTCTGCCTCGCAGGAGCATTTCCTCGACCTGTGCCGCCTGATCGGCCAGCCCACTCCCGCCGAATCTGACCCCGATGGCAGTTGGTACACCTTCGAGCGTGGCGCACGCAAGACCGGCGGCGGCGAAGGCTGGGCGGATGTATGGAAAAAGGGCTGTTTCGCCTGGGAATACAAGGGCAAGCACAAGGACCTGACAGCCACCTTCGCCCAGCTCCAGCGCTACGCCATCGCGCTGGAAAACCCGCCCCTGCTGGTGGTTTCCGACATGGAAACCATCGTCATCCACACCAATTTCACCAATACCGTACAGGAAATCCACACCATCGCGCTGGAAGACATCGTCGCGCCGGAAAACCTGCAAAAACTGCGCCGGCTATTCAGCGATGCGGACCAATTCCGCCCCACCCGAACCACCTTCGCCGTCACCGAGGAAGCCGCCCAGCGCATGGGCGAAGTCGCCAAACGCCTGACCGGGCACGGTGAAGCGCCGCAAACGGTGGCCCATTTCCTGATCCAGTGCGTGTTCTGCATGTTCGCCGAGGACGCCGGCCTGCTGCCGCAAAAGCTGTTCGAAACCGTGCTCGACAAATCCAACCCTGATGGTTCGAAGGCCCAGTCGCGCCTCGCCGCCCTGTTCCAGGCCATGCAGGGCGGCGGGGATTTTGCGCTGGAAAACATCCCCTGGTTCAACGGCGGCTTGTTCAAGGAAATCGCCGTCCCCGCCCTGGAAACCGCCGACGTGGTGGCCCTGCTGGATGCGGCGCGCATGAACTGGAGCGCCATCGAACCCGCCATCCTCGGCACCCTGTTCGAGCGCGGCCTCAATCCCGACATGCGCAGCCAGCTTGGCGCCCACTACACCGACCCGGCCACCATCATGAAGCTCATCCGCCCGGTGATCGAAGCGCCGCTGCTGGCTGAATGGCAGGCCGCGCACCAGGCCATCGGCACCGCCATGGAAAAATACCTGCAAGGCGGCAAAGGATCGCAGGCCGCCCTCAAGGAAGCGCAAGCCGCCTTCATCGGCCATCTGGAACGGCTGAAAGCCTACCGCGTGCTCGATCCAGCGTGCGGGTCGGGCAACTTCCTCTATCTGGCACTGAAAACACTCAAGGACCTGGAACACCGCGCCAACCTCGAAGCCGAAGCCCTCGGCCTGCAACGCCAGATCGGCATCGACACCGGCCCCGCCAACGTGCTGGGCATCGAACTCAACCCCTACGCCGCCGAACTGGCCCGCGTCACGGTGTGGATCGGCGAACTGCAATGGATGCTGGGCCACGGCTACTCCGTGCCGCGCGACCCGATTCTGCGGCCACTGGATCATATCGAGCAGCGGGATGCGGTGTTGGAGTGGACAGCTGTCAGCGGTCAGCCTTCAGCAAATGCGCTGGAACCGGAATGGCCGGAGGTGGACGCCATTGTCGGCAATCCGCCGTTTCTGGGTGGAAGCAAGAAGCGAGGGGAATTGGGAGATGCTTATTTCGAAGCGCTCAACCGCGTTTATAAAAACCGCGTGCCAGGCGGCGCAGACCTGGTGACCTACTGGTTCGAGAAGGCGCGCGCGCAGATCGAGCACGGCAAGGCCAAAGCGGCAGGGCTGGTTGCGACCAACTCGATACGCGGCGGAACCAATCGCAAGGTGCTAGAACGCATCGTTTCCAGCAGCACAATTTTCGAAGCCTGGAGCGACGAGGAATGGGTCAACCAGGGCGCAGCAGTGCGGGTATCTCTGGTGTGCTTCGGGGCAAAAAGCCCCTCCACCCCCGGGGGAGGGGTTGGGGAGGGGGAAAATATTGAGCAGGGTAGAAACATTGCTTCCCCCAAACTACCATTATCTGAAAAAACAAAGGAATTCGCCCGCGCCTTACGCAAGAATGCAACAGATGCGGAAAACTTACTGTGGCAGCTATTGCGGAAAAATCAGCTACTCGGTTATGGTTTCCGCCGACAGCACCCGATCGGCCGCTGCATCCTCGATTTCTATTGCCATCAAGCAAAACTCGCCATTGAACTGGACGGAGGGCAACATGCCGAACCTGAGCAACAGGCGCATGACGAGAAGCGCTCGGCTTACATGGCTGACCAAGGTATCAGCGTGCTGCGCTTCTGGAACAACGAGGTGCTGGAGAATACGGAAGGTGTGCTGCAAAGTGTGTTTGATTGGCTGAGCGAATTTTCCCCCACCCCAACCCCTCCCCCGAAGGTGGAGGGGCTTTCTGCCATGCTCGACGGACAGTCGGTGGCTGCTATTCACGCTGATCTGACTGGGGGATCGTTAATCCACATTGGCAGTGGGATGAATTTAACTCTGGCCAAACCGCTCAAGGAAAATGCAGAAGTTTGTTTTGCTGGAACCAAAAAATACGGTGATTTCGACATTCCCGGCGAACTGGCTCGGCAGTGGCTCAAACTACCTAACCCCCATGGAAAATCAAATAGCGAGGTGGTAAAGCCATGGCGTAATGGGCAAGACATTACAGGCAGGCCATCGGATACTTGGATAATTGATTTTGGCGTGAACACCTCTGAGGAGGTTGCAGCTCTTTATGAGGCGCCATTCGCTTACGTGATTGAGCACGTTAAAAACACAAGGAAAGACAGCAAATGGTGGCTTCATGAACGGCCTAGGCCAGAGTTGCGCAAAGCATTACATGCAAAAATTAACAGTTACATAGTTACTCCTCAAACGTCAAAGCACCGGCTTTTCGCTTGGCTCCCAGTAGCTATACTGCCGGATCAAGCATTGAACGTCATAGCACATTCAGACGACGCAACCTTCGGCATACTCCATTCCCGTTTGCACGAGTTGTGGTCACTACGCTTGGGCACTTCACTGGAAGATCGCCCACGCTACACGCCCTCATTTACCTTCGAAACCTTCCCTTTCCCGTCGGGCTTCGCTCCCTCATTCCCAGCCCTTCTCCCGGCGGAAGAAGGGAGTCAAAGCCCCTCCACCCTCGGGGAGGGGTTGGGGTGGGGGAAAATATCGCCAGCGCCGCCCGCAAACTCGACCAACTGCGCAACACTTGGCTCAATCCGCCCGAGTGGGTGGACTGGGTGCGTACCCTGGAAGAAGAAAAGGCCGGATTCCCGCTGCGCCCCATACCCAAGCCGGGCCATGAGGCGGAACTGAAAAAGCGCACCCTGACCAATCTCTACAACGCCCGCCCCGCCTGGCTGGCCAACGCGCACAAGGAACTGGACCAGGCCGTGGCCGCCGCCTACGGCTGGGAGGACTACACCCCGGAGATGCCCGATGAGGAGATTTTGCGCCGCCTGCTGGCGCTGAACCTGGAGCGAAGTTCAGGGGTATTGGCGCCTATCCATCCCGACCGGGTTGTGAAACAATAAGCCATGCTGACTCCTGACGCCATTTATTCCGCCGTGCAAAAGCTGGTTGCAGCCGCGCAACCGAGCCGGGTGATCCTGTTTGGTTCCTATGCTCGCGGCGAAGCCGGGGAGGATTCCGATCTTGACCTGCTGGTGGTCGAGCAACAGGTGGAAAACCGGGGTGCGGAAATGGTGCGCTTGCGCCGCGCTATCGGGCGTGTGGGGACCGGTGTCGATGTCCTGGTGTATTCCGAGGCAGAAGTGGCAAGGCGCGGCAAAGTGCCTGGAACAGTGATTTACTGGGCGCTGCACGAGGGCAAAACACTGTATGACGCCCGCGCTTGAGGAGGCCTTGCGCCTGTTGCGCATAGCACAGGGCGACCGCGACGCTTTTCTGGTACTGAAGGATTCGCCCCATATCCGCTTGCCTGTCGCTTGTTTCCACGCCCAGCAAGCGGTGGAAAAGGCGCTCAAGGCGGTGCTGACGGTGAAGGGATTCCCCTTTCGCCGTACTCATGAACTTTCCGAACTGGCTCAGTGGGTATCGGATTGTGGCATTTCCCCGCCTGTGTCGCAGGATCAACTGGATGCGCTCAATCCCTATGCGGTGGTGTTTCGCTATGACGACACTGAAATCGAGACATTGAGCCGTGATGAAGCGCTTGATATTGTGAGTGGCGTGCTTGAATGGGCGGAGTGCGTTGTTCAACCCACATGATGTAAAAAGCCAGCATTAATAGCCTATTTCCGTAGTTTTACACCCCCCGCATCACCCACCACCACCCTGTCAGGGTAAAAAACGACAGAATCAGCCCCACTGCCACCATCAGGTTTGCCAGCACCGGATCAAGATCGTGCTCGGCGGCCACGATGGCGGCGGTGATCATGGGCGGCATGGCGGCTTCGAACAGCGTGACCTGGATGTGCTGGCCACTTGCGCCGAGCAGCGGCACATACAGCAGGAAGATTGCCAGCGGAGCAAGCAGCAGCTTGAACCCCAGACCGAGCGCGAGATTGCGGCCATTGCCGGCGATATGCCCCAGCCTCAGTTGCAGCCCTACCGACAGCAGGGCCAGCGGCGCCAGGGTATCGCCCAGCCGCCTCAGCAGCAGCGTGAACCATTCTGGATAGTCCACGGGAATCAGCGCCAGGGAGAGAAGCAGCGCGACGAAGGGCGGAAACAGCACGATACGCCGCAGGATGGCCCGGGCACTGGGTGCGCCGGAAGAATACAGCCCTGCCACGGTGATGCCGAGAATGGAGAGCACCAGAAAGCTGCCCAACTGGTCGGCGATCAGGCCGGTGACGATGGCTTCCTTGCCGTAATAGGCCTCGATCATCGGCAGGCCGAGGAAAGATGTGTTGCCCAGCCCGCCGGTCAGCATCAGCGCCCCCACGGTGGGACGCGGCAGCCCCAGCCATTTGCCCGCCTGCCAGAAAAATCCGGCCGCCAGGGCGAAATGGATCCATGCCATTGCAGCAATGAAAGCCACGTCCCCGCTCAGCTTGAGGTCGTGAATATAGAGCAGCGCCAGCGCCGGCAGCGAAACATGGATGACGAAGCTATTGAACGTGGCGGGTGCGTGCTCCGGCATCCGTCCAAAACGCCGCAGCAAGATGCCGGCGATAAAGCAGGTGACGAGGAGGATGATATTGTTCATGGCGGCATAGTATATGGCACAACATGAGGCATTTACCAAGGGTACGGTCCGCTTGATTTCATGTGGAAAGACTGGCTTGTCCGCCAGTCATCCGCAACGCATAATCACCTTACCTGCCGCAACCTTGGAACAATTCAAATGGATATACCGAACGGCCAGCAAACACCGGGCAAGAAACTGACACCCAGTGCGATCGTGAGCTACTTTGACCAGTATGTCATCGGCCAGGAAGAGGCCAAGAAGATTCTGGCCGTGGTGGTCTACTCGCATTACCGGAAGATGGGAAAAGCAAATCAGGGCCCGGTTGAAATCGCCAAGAGCAATGTTCTCCTGATCGGCCCGACCGGCACGGGCAAGACCCTGCTGTGCGAAACCCTGGCGCGCGCCATTGGCGTGCCTTTCGTCACCGCGAATGCGACTTCCCTGGCGCAATCGAAATACGTCAACGAGGAAATCGAGGCGGTCCTGCTGAGGCTGCTGGACAGGGCGGGTGGAGATATGGACAAGGCGCAGCGCGGGATTGTCTTTATCGACGAAATCGATAAATTGAAATCGACCGATAGCCAGCGCGCCACTTCCGGCGAACGCGTGCAGCACGCCCTGCTGAAGATCATGGAAGGCGCGCCAGTCAGGCTGGGAAGCACGCAGAGCATGGACACCACCAATATTCTGTTCATCTGCGCCGGGGCATTTTCCGGGCTGGATACCATCACCGCCAACACCCATGCCTTTGGCTTCATTTCCATTGGCGATGCGGACAACCAGAAGGTGCTCGACCGGCTGAATTCGCGGGTGAAACCTACCGACCTGTTCGAGTTCGGGCTGATCCCTGAATTCGCCGGGCGCTTGCCGGTAATTGCGAGCTTCAAGGATCTGTCCAAGGAGATGCTGCTGAAGATCATGGTCGAACCGAAGAACTCAATCTATAACCAGTTCCGGGAAATCCTGAAGAACGAGGGCGTCGAATTGAGCATCGGGCATCGGGTTTTCGAGCAGATCGCAGATCTGGCTTTCGAATACAAGGTAGGGGCCCGCAGCCTGCGGGGCATTTTCGAGGAGATGATCACACCCGTGCTTTACGTCACGCCGGATCGGCCAGAAATACGCAAGGTCGTCATCCAGTCATTGTTCGAAGAGCCTGATTTCATTACGGATTAGCCACCAGCTCCAAGGCATTGCCATCCGGATCACGGCAAAACAGGGCGGGACGGCCGGAACGGCTCATGGTGTAGGGAATGCCGGCCTGCTCTAGGGCGAGCTTTGCTTGCTCAAGGCTATCCACGCCCAGCGCAAGGTGGCGATCGCGCCCGCCATGTTCCGGCCGGCCAGTGAGTGGATCGGGATTGGGCAACACCAGCAAGTGAATCTGCTGTGGACCGATTTCATACCAAACGCCGTCAAACGACATTTCAGGACGGCTTGAACTGGGTGTCAATTTCAGTACACCCTCGTAAAAATTACGCGACTTGATCAGGTTTGATACCAGTATAGATGTATGAAGAAATTCAGTGACTTTCATGCATATCCTCATGCTGTTTTTCAAGTTTTCCGGAAAACAGGCTGGCAGCCACGATCATCGCGCCACCGATCCATTCTTGCGCTTTCATGACCTCTCCGGCGAGGAAATACGACGAAATCGCAGCCACCACCAGTTCAAACAGAAAGATTACGATGGCCTGATTGGCGGGGGTGTGGGCGAGACCGAATTGCACCGTCAGTGTGACGCAAAAAATAGCCCCGCCAATCAGCAGCAACCACAGCCATCCGCCCGGCGGCAGACTGAGCAGGGGGCTGGCCTCGGCTGGCGACCAGAGAATCGGCAGCAAGGAGAGCAGTGCCACCCCAAGCCAGATACTTACCGACTTGGTCTGGACATCCAGATCATGCGCCTTGCGCGCCAGCACATTGGAAAGCGCGAACATCAGCCCGGCGGAAAGGCCCAGCCACTCCGCCCGGTTCTGCGGCAGCGGCAAGCCGAATTCAGGGCGCCATAACATCACCACCGCGCCCGCCAGCGAAAGCACCATGACGCCGTAACCGGCGAGGATGGGTTTCTCGCGCAACAGCAGATGAGCAAAAATCACGGTCCAGAAAGGCGAGAGATAAAACAACAGCAGCACCCGCATGATTTCGCCGTCGATCACGGCCAGCACATAGGCCAGATTGGTCCAGCCCGCGCTGACTCCGATCAGGATGGCCAGCCATCCCGCGCGGGGAACCCGGTTGAAAGCGCCGCGAAAAAAAATCAGGCCCAGCGCCAGGGCCACAATGTAGGTCAACAGGCTGGAAAGTGAGCCGGAAATCCCGGCCTCGGCAAGCAGCCGATAGGGATACCAGATCACCCCCCAGACCACTGCGCCGGAGAGCAATCCGGACACCGCCAGAAATTTCTGTTTTGCAACCATGCTCAACACTTCTATAATTTCCAGTTTACGCCTTGGATGAATGCAGTCACTCGATGCAAATTCATGTAGGTTGGGTTAGCGGCCTTATCGCGCTTGTCCTCGGGTGATCTGGCCGGGGATAACCCAACAAACCCCAATATTCAAAACCGGCATTTTTAAGGAGATTGGGTCTGTTGGGTGCGCTACGCCTCACCCAACCTACATCTCTATTTCGCCATGATAATAAATGATGAAATAATTATAAAACATAATATTAAACATAAAATTTAAAGTGAATTCAAATATAAATCACCTGCATTCCTACCCCTTCCAGAAGCTGCGCGAGCTGTTTCATGGAACTGCGCCCAACGCCAAATACGCGCCGGTCAATCTTTCCATCGGGGAGCCCAAGCATGCCACACCGGCTTTCATCACCCAGGCGTTGACGGACAATCTTGCCGGACTGGCGAATTATCCCACAACCCAGGGCAGTGAAGCGTTGCGTCAGTCGATTGCCGGCTGGGTCTCACGCCGCTACAAGGTGCCAGCGCTGGATATCGCCAGGCAAATTCTGCCCGTCAACGGCAGCCGCGAAGCCCTGTTTGCCTTTGCCCAGGCGGTGATCGACACCAACCGGACGCAGCCGGTGGTGATCTCGCCCAACCCCTTTTACCAGATCTACGAAGGCGCGGCCTACCTTGCAGGTGCCACGCCCTACTATCTCAACACCCTGCCGGAAAACGGCTACAACATGGAATTTGACCGGGTGCCGGAAGGCATCTGGCAGCATACCCAGCTGGTATATGTGTGCTCGCCGGGCAACCCCACCGGCAAGGTCATGGATCTGGCGGCATGGGAACATCTGTTCGAGCTTTCCGATCGCTACCACTTCGTGATCGCTTCCGACGAATGCTATTCCGAAATTTATCCGGATGAAGCCAATCCGCCGCTGGGCGGACTGGAAGCGGCCTACCGCCTGGGCCGCCACGACTACCGGCGGCTGGTCATGTTCAGCAGCCTGTCCAAGCGCTCCAACGTGCCCGGCATGCGTTCCGGCTTCGTCGCGGGCGATGCGGCCATCATGGAAAAATTCCTGCTCTACCGCACCTATCACGGCTGCGCCATGAATCCGGCGGTGCAGGCAGCCAGCGCCGCGGCCTGGAACGACGAGGCGCACGTGGTGGAAAACCGTCGCCTTTACCGGGAAAAATTTGCCGCCGTGACGCCCATCCTGCAAGAAGCCCTGCCGGTGATGCAGCCCGACGCGGCGTTCTATCTCTGGGCCAGAACGCCTATCTCAGATACCGATTTCGCTCTGGGACTGTACCGGGATTATAATGTTACGGTTTTGCCGGGCAGCTTTCTCGCCCGCGAAGCGCGTGGAATCAACCCCGGCGAACAATTCGCGCGCATCGCGCTGGTCGCCCCGCTGGCGGAATGCCTGGAAGCCGCGCAAAGAATTCAAGAATTCGTTAACAAAGCCAAATAAAACCTTAGGAAAAATCATGCAAGAACTGCAAAGCATTATCGAAGAAGCCTTTGAACGCCGCGCCGACATCACCCCGCGCAATGTCGAAACCAAGGTCAAGGACGCCGTCGACAGCGTGCTGGAAATGCTCGACAAGGGCCAGCTGCGCGTCGCCTCCAAGATCGATGGCGCATGGGTCACCCATCAGTGGCTGAAAAAGGCCGTGCTGCTGTCCTTCCGTCTAGAAGACAACTTTTTCATCAAGGGCGGTTTCACCAACTACTTCGACAAGGTGCCCTCCAAGTTCGCCGACTACAACTCCAAGGATTTCCGCGAGGGCGGCTTCCGCGTGGTTCCCCCCGCCGCCGCGCGCAAGGGTTCCTTCATCGCCAAGAACGTGGTGCTGATGCCCTCCTACGTCAACATCGGCGCCTATGTCGATGAAGGCACCATGGTCGACACCTGGGCCACCGTCGGCTCCTGCGCCCAGATCGGCAAGAACGTGCACCTCTCCGGCGGCGTCGGCATCGGCGGCGTGCTGGAACCGGTGCAGGCCAACCCCACCATCATCGGCGACAACTGCTTCATCGGCGCGCGCTCCGAAGTGGTGGAAGGCGTGATCGTGGAAGATAACGTGGTGATCTCGATGGGCGTATACATCGGCCAGTCCACCAAGATCTACGACCGCGAAACCGGCGAAGTGTTTTATGGCCGCGTGCCTGCCGGTTCGGTGGTAGTGTCCGGCAACCTGCCCTCCAAGGATGGCAGCTACAGCCTGTACTGCGCCGTGATCGTGAAAAAGGTGGATGAGAAAACCCGCTCCAAGGTCGGCATCAACGAACTGCTGCGCGGGATTTGACACACGGAAAGGCGGGCCACCCCGCCCTTTCCGATCCCTCGATCTCCCGGAGGATACGCACATATATTGAGCGTCTCAGAAAATCTAGCCGAGCCAATTCGCCATCAAAACCAGTGTGCCGGTTGCAGCAAATCCCATGGGTAAAGCCAGCCTGTAAACTTGGTGTTCCGCATTCGTTTTGAGTAAAGCACAGCCCATCGCCACCCGAATGGGCGATAGCATCGTCAGATTGCTTCCCGCTGTATTCTGTATCGCCGCAATCCAATGGCTACTAACGGTGCTATGCGCAGACAGTGCCGTTTGCATGGGCATGAGCATGGCATTGGACGCCACATTACTGCCAGTCAGAAAGCCCGCAATGGCCGCAAAAACCGGGCTAGCCAAAACCGCCAGAGTACCTCCTGCTAGCCCCTCCCAGCTTTTGGCCAATTCCACCGCGATACCCGCAGAGGTCATGATTTGCGCCATCACGACAAAAACAAGTGTCACAACAACGGGAATCTTTGCGGCCGAAAGTGCGCCCCCCCCGATCAGACGCCAGCGCGGCCACGTTATCCTTTTCCCCGCGCCATAAAGCAAGGCAGTTGCCAGGAGCAAGAAGCTTACGTGGTAGAACACGGGAAAGGGCGGAAGATCCGGCAAAGGTCGAATAATCCATAGCCCCTTGAGAAACTCGCCAACTACCCCGATTGCCCGCGTGGCCAGCAAGATCCCAACAAGCAGCACATAGGGTAGTGCCAGTTTGAGCACCTGTAGCCAGCCCGTCAGTGTAGGCTGGCTATCACGCCAATACCGTAGAACCAACAGCACCCCCGCCGCAAACATACCGGCCGTCTCGACAGCCATGAAACGGTTGCATAAGTACAGTAGCAGGAATAACGCAACTACCCACAGGATGTCATCCACCTTTTGCAAAGTGTTTGCCCCCAAGCCCTGCTGCGAGGCGTACCGCCAAAACAGGAGTAAGTATGCTGCCAACAGAGGACCTGACAGCAAGGCGCTGTAGATGCCAAGTTGCGCCAACGGGATGCCTGCAATCCCCGCCCCAACCACGGTTCCTGTTGCCAGCGCCCCCCAGGGAACAAGTATCTGGCTGAATAGTCCGAACAAGACCGCGACTGGGCCGGATATTCCCATGCGGAGCAGGAAAGGAACGGTAATGATTAACCCCACCCCAAACCCCGTCGCAGACTCAAAGAAGGGGCCGAGCAAGAAGCACACTGAAAAAAGTGTGCGATAAGAAAATGGGGACGCCTTTTCCTGTACTTGCTCGAACAATTCGCTGGCGGCCTTAATGGTGTGGTAGAAAAATAGGCTGGCCAAAATCACGGATATGGCCAACCAAGCCAGCCACGCCCCTTTCGCCGCTTCCAGTACCAGAAATGACGAGAAGCTGACGGGCGCGTTCTTGGCCAGGTATGCCGCTGGCACCGTGAGCAACAACCCTACAATCCCGGCCTGGAGTAACGTGGCCTTGCGCAGGACAAGCAGCGCCATAACTGTGAGAAGGGGAAGCAGGTATAGAATTGTCATGCCCCATTCCTTTTCCCTTTTCCTGTCGCTGCACCAAACAAGTCGAGGAGTATCGAGGTAACGGGCCCGAGCATACCGTTTCCGACGGGGTATCCCCCATATTCGCAGACAGGAACAATTTCGGCATGCGTGCCAGTCAAGAATATTTCTTCAGCCACGGAAAGGTCGTAAGGCGTCAAATCCCTCTCCACCACTTGCAAACCAGCCTCGGACAGCAAGTCGAACGCCACCCTCCTTGTAATTCCTTCCAGTATCCCACTTGATGGTGCGGGCGTGAGGACGATGCCGTTCCTCACAATAAACACGTTAGCCACGGGCGCCTCAGCAACGAATCCCCGTGAATCGAGCAAAATCACGTCATCAACGCCCATGCGGTTAGCATCCAACTTGCCGAGTACCGTAACCAGATAATTTAGCGACTTTATTTGTGCCGTAGCGGAGTCCACCGCACATCGCCTCACACTGGAAAGGGCCGCCCGGATTCCATCTCGTTTCTGTCCATGCAAGGGCGGAATATCACGGACAATGAGGATTAGCTGTGGATTCTGGCACGGTGCCGGATCAGGCCCCATGGGGCCGACTCCCCTAGTGACCACCAGCCTGATGTACGCATCGTTCAGCCGGTTTAGTGACAGTCCCTCGCCAATCAAGTCCATCAGCTGCTCCCCCCGGACTGGCAGCTTCAAACCCAGGCAACGGGCAGATCTTTCCAGACGATCAAAATGTTGATCTGACATGAAAACCTGTTTCCCATATGCCCTCATGCCTTCGTAAACGCCATCACCGTACAGAAAACCATGATCAAACACAGACAGCCTGGCCTGTTCGACAGGAACCCATTCACCGTTCAAATACACGTGCTCGGCTGTTTCAAGCACTTTGGCAACCGGTATGTTATGCATGGCCTTCCCCCTCTTGAGTTGAGTGCAATTTTGCATCAGCAGCGGCGAATAGCGCGTCCAGCAACCGGTCAGGGCTTGTCGAAACGTAACTCAACCCCTCAGGCGCAGCGTGCGTCGAAAGCCACGAAACGGTTTGCCAGTCCCCCGCCTGCTCGCCCCCGAACCCTATTGTTAGCGGCCCGTTCCGGGAAGCCGTCCGCATCCGGCGCAACAGGCTGCAAATCGTGCTTCCGACGGTATCCGAATGCAACGTCAGGAATGGATTGGACGGAAGAATCCCGCTCTTGACGTAATGCGGAATAATGGCCCGGGTCGCATCATGCCGATTGAGATTCAAGGTCGCGGCGGTGAAATCATTACCGCCGACCAAGGCGCCACGGAATTCGATATACCTGCCTTTCTTGTTAAGGAATTTTTCAATGCTGTGATATGCCGCACTGGTTTCGACCATGATTGCGAGACCTGTTTCTGGCAGCCGAAGCCCTTCCTTGAGAAGCTTTCCGTAGGTTTCGTCGAATATTTCAATGTGAATGTTTATTTCTTCAGGGAAAGTCACCATTGCCACGAGGATTGTCAGCTGGACGTCGGCGCCAAGGCGAATTGCCTCATCGGCAGCACGGAGGACGGCTTCCGCCTGAAGCCTCAACAAATCCAGCCGGAGCATATGCAGCCTTGCGCCACGGCAACCGTGAAAAGTCTCCGACTCCCGCAAGGTCTCGCGGATTTGCTTCTCAACTTTTTGAGCATCGAGCCGATAGGATTCAGAGAGTGCTGCAATGTCCAGGCCGTCCGGAAACAGCTTGTTGAACGGCATGCAGAGCAACCGAACGACGGTCGGGCAGCCGCTGTTGGCGATAAAAATATCCCTAGTACAATCCGTTTCAAAACGCATTATGAGATTTTTTGCCTTTTCAAAATTGGATTTATCTATGCTGCCGCGTCCGAGCATTAACACTCTGAGCGCGTCCAGTTCTTCATTCCTGCGGTAAAAACGCTCGGTTCGCAGCAGGCCGATACCGGTAAGCTGGTCATGCAACGTGAATGCTATATCCCCATGCTCATCTGCCTCGATATCGGCAAATGCGAGCCGTGTTTGCACCGTCCCATCCACAGTATGCGCGGTGGCCATAACCCTAATGGGTGTGAGCTGCCGGGCCGCCTTGAGTGCTTGCTGAAATACCTTGAACTCATCATCCTTTGCCAGGTATACAAGCCTTGGCCGATATTGCTGATATAGAGGAGTTTCGCGGAACCGCTTCCACGCCTGCACCGGGCCAAATTGCTCAATCGCCACCACCATGATGTCAGTGAGCATTGAATGTATTTCCTTAGCTGCCGGGGTGATTGCCCCGATCAAACCTGCGTAGATCATCCCGGAATTTCCGTCAAGCGTGACAAGGTCGCCTTCCGTCATCCGAACGAGGCCATTTGGCCCTTCGATTTCCACCGTTCGCGCATGGATGGTCGCCTGGATCTGGCGCCCATCTGAAAAACTGAAATCCACATTGCGCTTTGATAGCTTGCCGCCGGGGCTAGAAAAAGAAGCCTGAACTCCGATCACGGACGGCAGGCCTTCGCTTTTCGCCTGCACGGCGCACCATGCATTCGGACTTGCGTTCGAGGACAGAAGCGCTTTCGAGAGGGAAAGTGGCTCCAAGTCGTTGCAGTCTCCTTCATCCACTCCATAAATGACGGGCAACCGGACCATGTCCTGCCCAAAAACAGAACGCAGATGGGCAATATTTTCGGGTTGGAAGATCAAGTAACCGGTGACAGTGCCGGGATGTAGCCCGATACCTTCGAACAAGGCTTGAGAGGGATTTTCTACGAGTGACGGGTTACACCATTTTCGAACCATGCCCTGAAGATGTTGCTTGCCCAAACCTTGTAGCTTTTCGTGCGAGACAGCCGCAGTTATCGCGTTCATGCTATTCTCCAAATTGATAATTGGTCATGTAAAGACAACAAATTACCCGATGCATGTTACATTCAAGTTTCACTATGGTGTATTAATTATATTTTAGTGAAAAAAAGAGATCATGAATTATGTTTGGCATTAAAGTTGGCGCTCTTCGGAAAAGCTCAGGGATGACGCTAAAGGATCTGTCGGCGGAAAGTCAGGTGAGCGTTTCAATGCTTTCGGAAATCGAGCGTGGCAATCGCCAGCCCACCATTGATGTTGCCTGCCGGATCGCTAAAGCCTTGGGAACGAGCCTAAGTCAGCTGGTTGATGAAAAACCATCGCTGACAAGGCTGGTCATTCGTGCGGAGGATCAACCCGTATTGGTTGACCCGAAATCTGGAATCAGGCGGATAAGTTTGTCACCGGTATCAGGCCAGGGAAATTTGGAGTTCTTGAGGTTTGAATTACCCCCGAAAGCGGCATCAGGGAGTTTCCCCCCCCACGAACCAGGGACCGTGGAATATGCCTCTGTTCTCAAGGGAGAGGTGATTGTTCGGCTGGAGGATGAGCAATATCATTTGCACGAAGGCGACTGTATCTATTACAAGGGCGACTGCGCGCATGGCTTCGAAAATCCAGCCAACAAGATTGCCTGCCTTCATGTAATCATCTATCGATCCTCGTCAAGCTATTGATCACGCAACACTAGATGCTAAGGGTAAAATGCCATTCCCAATCAAAGGACTCGATCAATGAGAATTGCAGAATTGTCCCCACATGCAGACTTGACTTTTTCGGTCGTCGCCAATGACGGGCGAGTCGGCCAATTTGATCTTCGCCCCTATCTTCAATATGAAGCGTTCGAAAAATTGAATGACCTTGCCGAATTCATGAAGATAAGAAACGGCGAGTATTTCGTTGAGTGGGAATGCGGCGTGGATCTCTCAGCAGATACGATTGAGGCCAAAATGCTCATTGTAGATAATGCGAACAAGCAACATTAGAACAACCAAATTTGAGTAATGCCATGTGCGGAATCTGCGGAGAACTGCGCTTTGACGGCGCCCCATCGGACATCGCCATCATCCGGCGGATGGCAGACAAGCTCGCGCGGCGCGGGCCCGACCACGAAGGCATCATTACCGACGGCCAGCTGGCCTTTGGCCACCGTCGCCTCGCCATCATCGACCTGTCCGAGCACGCCAACCAGCCGATGGTGGACAAGGCGCTGAAGCTGACGCTGGTATTCAACGGAACAATCTATAATTACAAAGAATTAAGAGCCGAACTTCAGGAACTGGGTTACGAGTTTTTTTCGGAAGGCGACAGCGAAGTCATCCTCAAGGCCTACCATGCCTGGGGTGAAAAGTGCGTTGAGCGCTTCTACGGCATGTTCGCCTTCGCCGTCTGGGACATGCGCCACCTCAGCCTGTTTCTGGCGCGCGACCGCTTTGGCATCAAGCCGCTTTACTACGCCCTGGACGGCGCCAGCCTGCGCTTCGCGTCGAACCTGCAAGCCTTGCTCGCTGCCGGCGGCATCGACACTTCGATAGACCCGGTCGCCCTGCACCACCATTTCACCCTGCACGCGGTCGTGCCTGCGCCGCGCACCCTCCTGAACGGCGTGAAGAAGCTGCCTCCGGCGATGACCATGACCATCAGCGCCGAAGGCCAGGTGACCCAGCGCAACTACTGGCACCTCAACGCCACCCGCCCGGCGTCTGAACTGTCCGAGCAGGACTGGCTTGCCGCCACCCGCACCGTGCTTGCCCGCGCTGTGGAGCGCCACCGGCTGGCCTCGGATGTGCCAGTCGGGGTGCTGCTGTCGGGCGGGCTGGATTCCAGCCTGCTGGTTGGGCTGCTGGCCGACCACGTGGACGATCTTTTGACTTTTTCGGTGGGCTTCGAGGATGTCGGCGAAGGGGCTGAAAAAGCGGACGAATTCGAGTATTCCGACCAGGTGGTGGAGCGCTTCAAGACTCGCCACCACAAATACCTCATCCCCAATGCGGAAGTCCTGAAACGCCTGCCTGAGGCGGTGGCTCAAATGGCCGAGCCGATGGTGGGCCAGGATGCGGTGGCTTTCTACCTGCTCGGCGAGAAAGTGTCGCAAGAGGTGAAGGTGGTGCTGTCCGGCCAGGGGGCGGACGAAGTTTTCGGCGGCTACTTCTGGTATCCGCGTATGGAAGCTGCTTCAGGCTCCGCCCTGGAACGCTTCCGTGAGCACTATTTCGACCGAGATCATGCCGAGTACCTGGAAACCGTCTCCCCGGCCTATCACGTTCCCGATGTTACTGCCGAACTGGTTGAGCGAGAATTAACCAAACCGGATGCCGACGGCTTCCTCGACCAGGTATTGCGCTTCGATGTCACCACGCTGGTCGTGGATGATCCGGTCAAGCGCGTCGACAACATGACCATGGCCTGGGGCCTGGAGGCGCGCGTCCCCTTCCTTGACCACGAACTGGTGGAACTGGCGGCGAGGATGCCCCCTTCTCTCAGGCTAAAGGAAGGCGGCAAGTTTCCACTCAAGGCTATCGCCCGCGGTCTGGTCCCGGATGCGGTGATCGACCGCCCCAAGGGCTATTTCCCGGTACCGGCATTGAAATACGTGCGCGGCGATTTCCTCGAATTCATGCGTGCCATCCTGATGTCGGAAACCTGCATCCGGCGCGGCCTCTACAATCGCGCCTACGTGGAAAAGCTGCTGGCCGAGCCGGAAGCCTATTTCACCCGCATCCAGGGCAGCAAGCTGTGGCATCTGGCGCTGCTGGAGCTGTGGTTGCAGATCAATATCGATGCCCACCATGCTTGAGTACTATCGCGACCTGGCGGTACAGCTCGCCGCCATGCCCGGCGGCCACGCCAATCTGCGCCAGGAATATTTCAACTCCGTCACCCTTCCCGATACGATCCCCGACATGGTCTTGTCTTCAGGCGAGATCATCGAAGGCTGGCGACTTCTGGAAGGTGGCGCCCTGATTCTGGTCAGCGCCAGGAATGGCGCCTCATTGCTCGTTTGGCTGAGGAAGGATGGCGAGAAAACCATTGCTGAATTTCCGGCTGAGCTGCGGGAAGCCGCCCGCGAGTGCTCCATCACCCCCCTCGGTCTGGCGCTCCTGGCTCTCGCCATGGGCGGCGTGGATGACGGTCTCCTCCGGAAACTGCTGCCCGATTTGCACAAGGCCGGCAAGGGGCTGCTTCTGATTGCTGCCTGCCGTCTGTGCGGCTAGCGCAAAAACCAAAGCGGCTTTGTTAACCCGGCCCCGATGTAGGAGGCCCGCCTCGGGCCGATTCAGCCTATCGCGGCGAGGGCGGCGCCTACCCGTGGGTTATTAATCGCGCGATTTCCTGGAATAACGCATTTCCTGTTCAAGAAATGCCTCTCTGACGGCGCCAAGGACTTCTCCGTCATTCCATGGCTTGGTGATGTATTTGTAAATCGCGCCTTGATTGAAGGCCTCGGCAATCAATTTCAGGTCGCTATGGCCGGAAAGGATGATGCGCCCCACCTCGGGGTACATCCGCTTGACTCTGCTCAGGAATTCAATGCCACTCATATCCGGCATGCCCTGATCGGACAGGATCACGCCGGCCTGATGGCAGGCAAGCAGTTCAAACGCCTCGGCCGGACTATGGGCAACCAGAATTTGATAACCCTCGATGCGAAACAGCCGGGTCAAGGCGGCGGTAACATTGGGTTCATCGTCCAGCAACAGCAGCGTGCGTTGCCTGCTTTCGTCAGCCGGGCCATTCTGCACCAGCTTTCGCCCGCTCCGCAGCATCTGCTCGAAATCACTGACAGGAACCGGACGGCTGAAGAAATAACCCTGTATTTCATCACAGCCGTGGCTACGCAGGTATTCCAGCTGCCCCTCCGTTTCCACCCCCTCGGCAATGACATTCAACCCCAGGCTGTGCGCCATGGTGATAATCGCGACGACGATGGCGGCATCACTGGGATCCCGCGTAATCTCCCGGACAAAGGATTGATCCACTTTAAGCTTGTCGATGGCAAATTGCTTCAGGTAACTGAGTGAAGAATAGCCGGTGCCGAAATCGTCAATTGAAATCGACGTCCCCGCCTCTTTCAGTTCCCGCAGAATCCTGATCACCCGGTCCGCATCCTCCATCACCGCGCTTTCAGTCATTTCCAGTTCGAGATAGCGGCCATCAATGCCCGTATCCAGCAGCACCCCGGTCGTCATCTTGACCAGTTGACGCTGCCTGAACTGATGCGCCGACAGGTTCACCGCCACGGTCGGCGTCATCACCCCGGCATCCTGCCAGACCTTGATCTGGGCACAGGCTGTCCGCATCACCCATTCACCGATCGGGAATATCAGGCCGCTTTCCTCTGCCAGCGGGATAAATTTCGCCGGAGAAACCAGCCCCATTTCCGGATGCTGCCAGCGGATCAATGCCTCCGCGCCGATGATCTCGCCGCTATGCAGATTGACCTGCGGCTGGTAGTAGAGCAGCAATTCTCCGTTATCCACCGCTCGGCGCAGGCTGGTTTCCAGGCTGAGTCTTTCGACTGAACTGGCATCCATGTTTTCGTCGTAAAAGCGGAACCTGTTGCGGCCGCGTTTCTTGGCCCGGTACATGGCCACGTCGGCATTTTTCAGCAATTCCTCGCCGCTATCGCCGTCCTTGGGGTACAAGCTGATGCCGATGCTGGCGCCAATAAATACCTCCCGGCCGGAAATGCTGAAGGGCCGGGTCATGGCATCGAGGACCCGCTGGGCAACCGGGATCGCGCTATCGGCCACTTCCATTTCCACCAAGATGACGAATTCATCGCCCCCCAGGCGAGCCACCGTATCGCTGTCGCGCATCAGATCGGTCAGGCGCTCCGCCATGCCACGCAACAGTTCATCGCCTGCACCATGGCCCAGGCTGTCATTGATTTCCTTGAAGCGGTCAAGATCAAGCAGCAACAGTGCCACCACGGATTTTTCACGTGCCGCCCGCTCGATCAGCAGGCCGATACGGTCATTGAGAATGGTGCGATTGGCCAGACCGGTCAGGGTGTCGTGCGTGGCCTGATGCGCCAGTTGCTCCTCGTGGCGTTTGCGCTCGGTGATGTCCTTGAAAGTCACCACGGCACCAGTCACTTTCCCGCCTTCAAACATGGGAATGGCCGAATAATCCGCATAAAAACCGCTGCCATCCTTGCGCCACAGCATTTCATCACTGCCTTGATGGCTAACGCCTTCTTCAACCGCCGCATGCATATGGCATTCGTCTATCGGAAACGGTGTGCCGTCAGCCTTGCTGTGGTGCGATGATTGATGCAGGGGCAATCCGAGCAACTCATCCACCTGGTACCCCAGCATGGATGCCGCCGCCGGGTTGACGAAGGTAATCATGCCTTTCCTGTCTACCCCGCAAATCCCTTCTCCGGCGGAGTCAAGAATCAACTGGTTGCGGTAGCCCAGATTTTCGATTTCCTGATTGGACTGCATAACCTGGTTTTTCCATGCCTCCAGATTGTCCGCCATCTCGTCGAAAGAGCGCGCCAGCTGACCAAGCTCCCCATCATCATGTGGCAACCCGGAGCGGACAGAAAGATCGCGCTGACTCATACGCCGGGTGGCACTGGACAGAACCCGGACACGCTTCAGCACCAGCACGTCACTACCCACCCATGCCAGCGCAAGCACCAGAAAGCCCACTCCCATCATCAGTGAGACATTGCGGACAAATGCCCGATTGACCTTCGCATACACTGCCTCGGCAGGAATGCCAACCACTGCATATGCACAGCAGCTGGGCCGGCTGAACAGGGGGGCAAATGCGAAAATCCGGTGGACGCCGTCGAGGCCGGCGCCGTCATAAGTTCCCTCGCCCTGCGACTGCTGAATTTTCTTGTACAGCGGCAGGGCTGATAGCGACTTGCCGACGTAATTTGCAGAATCGGGGTGGCGTGCCAGAATGTTTCCGCTACCATCAAGCAGAATCGCAACATCCCCTGTTTCCATATGGGGAGTTTCTGCCAGGCGTTCATTCAATCGGTCAATGTCGAGAAGAACGAATACTACCCCCCAGATCTGATTGCCGGTATTGAGTAGCGGATAGCCAAAATGAATGCCGCGCTTGGCTGCGATACGGCCAACCTGGTAGTCGCCGATGGAGAATTCCCGGGTTGCGACCGCGCGCTGAAAAAAGGCACGATCCGCCACGTTAACCGGCCCTGACAGCGGCAGCGCACTACACACCACGTCGCCGTTGCTGAGCGCGACACCGGCATTGGCGTAATCCGAGCTGAAACGCAGGATGCTCGCCAGCATCTTGTTGCAGGCGCCAGCCGATTGGGTGTCCGGGATTTCCGCCAAGGTCGATAGACCCTTCAGCATCTGACGCACGGACGAGGATGTGGCCCGGTGCCCTTCAGCTACCGTCTGCGCCATCTTCAGCGCTTCCCTTTCTGCGTATACTGCTGCTTCCCGCCGCTGCTCGAAGGTAGAATAGAGCACCAGCAGAAAGGCCGGCAATACAGCGACCAGGATCAGCAAAATCAAGCGGAAGCGCAGGCTCATAAAACGCTGAAACATACCCCTCCAAATATTATTGGTTGTGCTGCATGTTTTTTTTATCTTAGGTCATAATTGCTTAAGCTGATATGAATATAACCATTTTCAGGGAAAACCCTATCCGGGTTACATGGAATTGCTGACATCGACACTGAATAAAATATACACATGAAACTCTACGGCATCCCCAACTGCAACACCGTCAAGAAAGCCCGCGCCTGGCTTTCCGGACAAGGCATCACCCTGCCCTTCCACGACTTCAAGAAGCAGGGTATCAGTGAAGCGCTGCTCAAGCCCTGGCTGAAGCAGGCCGGCTGGGAAAAGCTGGTCAATCGCCAGGGCACCACCTGGCGCCAGTTGCCGGATGAAGTCAAGGCCGCCGTCTGTGACCAGGATAGCGCGATCCGGTTGATGCTGGAAAAACCCAGCGTGATCAAGCGCCCGGTACTGGAAAAGGACGGCAAGATCACACTCGGTTTCGATGAAGCCGTCTACCACACCTTATTTGGGACTAAATAATGCACAACAGCACTCTGGAACTGGCCCGGGAGCTCATCACCCGGCGCTCGCTCACGCCCGATGACGCGGGATGCCAGGAAATATTGATCGAGCGCCTGGAAAAAATCGGCTTCAAAATAGAGAAAATGCGCTTCGGCAACGTGGATAACTTCTGGGCCCGGCGCGGCATGACTGCGCCGCTGGTGTGCTTTGCCGGTCACACCGATGTCGTTCCCACCGGCCCGGTGGAAAATTGGGACAGCGATCCCTTCATCCCCACCCTGCGCGACGGCATGCTGTTCGGACGCGGCGCGGCGGACATGAAAACCTCTCTCGCCGCCTTCATCACCGCGATCGAAGCCTTTGTTGCCGAGCATCCCGATCATGCCGGCTCCATCGCCCTGCTCATCACCTCGGACGAGGAAGGCATCGCGCTGGACGGCACGGTAAAAGTGGTGGAAGCGCTGCAAGCCCGCGACGAGAAGATGGATTACTGCATTGTCGGCGAACCCACCTGCGTCGCCAAGCTCGGCGACACGCTGAAAAACGGCCGCCGGGGCTCCCTTTCCGGAAAATTGACGGTGAAGGGCATACAGGGCCACATCGCCTATCCCCATCTGGCAAGGAATCCCATTCACCTGGCTGCCCCGGCCATCGCCGAACTGGCGGCGACCCAATGGGACGCGGGAAACGAGTACTTTCCGCCCACCACCTGGCAGATATCCAACATCCACGGCGGCACCGGCGCGACCAACGTGATTCCCGGCACGGTGGAAATGCTCTTCAATTTCCGTTTTTCCACCGCCAGCACCGTGGATGAACTGAAATCCAGGGTTCACGCCATTCTGGACAGGCATGGTCTGGAATATGAACTGCTGTGGGAGCTTTCCGGCAAGCCGTTTCTGACACCCAAGGGCGATCTGGTGGATGCGCTCGCCGCCGCCATCAGCCAGGCAGTCGGCCTGGAAACCGCGCTATCCACCTCCGGCGGCACCTCGGATGGGCGCTTCATAGCCGACATCTGCCCGCAAGTGGTTGAATTTGGCCCCAACAACGCCACCATCCACAAGCTCAACGAATGTGTGGCGCTGGCGGACATCGAGCCGCTCAAGGAAATCTACCGCCTCACCTTGGTCAAGCTGCTGGCCTGACCATGTCACTTTCGTTCATCCTCTTCGTCGCGGCTCTGGCCGGCCTGCTCGTGTTCCTTTATGTTCGCGCTGGAAGGCAGCGGGAAAAAGGCTCAAACGGGGGTGATGCAGGGGGCGCTGGTTTCAATTCTGACTCGGACAGCCATTGCGGCGACTCCGGCTCGGGCGGCTGCGGCGGGGATGGCGGCGGAGGCGGGGACTAATAATCATGCAGGGTGGGTTAAGCGAAGCGAGCCCACTGCAACAAACAAGGAAAACCCAAATGTTCGACCAGGCAAAAACCCAACTTTCCACCGTGCGCGACCTGCTGCGCTTCGCGGTCAGCCGCTTCAACGAAGCCAATCTGTTTTTCGGCCACGGCACTCACAACGCCTATGACGAAGCAGCTTATCTCATATTGCATAGCCTGCATCTGCCGCTCGATACCCTGGAGCCGTTTCTCGACGCCCGGCTGACCAGCGGCGAGCTGGAAAGTTTGCTGCATACGCTGGAACGGCGGGTCACGGAGCGCATTCCCGCCGCTTACCTCACGCACGAAGCCTGGCTGGGCGATTTCCGCTTTTACGTGGACGAGCGCGTGATCGTGCCGCGCTCCTTCATTGCGGAGCTGTTAAGGGAGCAACTATCACCCTGGGTGGAAGACCCGGAAGTCGTCACTTCCGCGCTTGATCTGTGCACCGGCTCGGCCTGCCTGGCGATTCTCATGGCTCATGTCTTCCCCAACGCGGAAATCGACGCTGCCGATTTGTCTCCGGACGCGCTCGAGGTGGCCAAACGCAACGTCGCGGATTACGCCATGGAAGAGCAGATTCGCCTGGTCCAGTCCGATCTTTTTGCCGCCCTGGAGGGGCAACGCTATGACGTGATCGTGAGCAACCCGCCCTATGTCAACGCCCCATCGGTGCAAGGGCTACCGCAGGAATACCGGCATGAACCGGAGATGGCGCTCGGTAGCGGGGAAGATGGTCTGGATGCCACCCGGGCCATTCTGCGCGATGCGCCAAAACATCTGAATCCGGGCGGGATATTGGTGGTCGAAATCGGCCACAACCGGGCTGCACTGGAAGCCGCATACCCGGAACTGCCGTTTACCTGGCTCGAAACCAGTGCCGGGGATGAATTCGTATTCCTGCTCAGGCGAGAACAACTGGGGAAATAATCCACAGAAGGCATAAGGAACACTGCCCAGCGGTATTTTATTATGAAGCGTTCCGAAAATCGTTTTTGCTGAAATTTAATCTAGCGCCATCCATAAAAAAACCGCCGTAAGTGGCGGTTTTTTTATGGAATTATTTGGGGTGGCTGATGGGGCTCGAACCCACGACAACCGGAATCACAATCCGGGACTCTACCAACTGAGCTACAGCCACCACTGGTGAAACAGACCTAACTGGCCTGCCCGACAGGAATCGAACCTGTAACCCCCAGCTTAGAAGGCTGGTGCTCTATCCGGTTGAGCTACGGGCAGATTGTCGGACAAATCCTGGTCGGGGTGGAGAGATTCGAACTCCCGACATCCTGGTCCCAAACCAGGCGCGCTACCAGGCTACGCTACACCCCGAAGACGCGCACTATACATGGCAGATAACGAAACGTCAACTTCGTATCCAGAGCTTTGCATCCTGAGCAAAACCGCTTTAAAGTGTCACTTAATTCCATTTTCATTTGAATAAAACAGCCCCTACCATGTCAGCACAGATTATTGATGGCAAAGCAATCGCAGACCAACTCCTGCAACAAATCAAACAGCGTGTCGAAGCACGGGTAAGCGCCGGCAAACGGCGCCCGGGTTTGGCTGTTATTCTGGTTGGTGATGACCCCGCTTCCTCCATCTATGTCCGCAACAAGCGACGGGCCTGCGACACCACCGGCTTTCATTCCGTTTCCTATGACCTGCCAGCAACCACAAGCCAGAATGAATTGCTGGATCTGATCGACAGGCTCAATGCCGACCCGGCTATTGACGGCATTCTGGTCCAGATGCCTGTGCCTACGCACATCGATAGTGAAGAAATTGTTGAGCGCATTCATCCAGACAAGGATGTGGATGGATTTCATCCCTACAACATCGGACGTCTTGCACTGCGAATCCCTGTTCTAAGACCATGTACCCCGCGAGGTGCAATGACTCTGCTGCGCAGTACCGGTGAGGAGTTAAGAGGCAAGAATGCAGTCGTAGTGGGCGCATCGAACACTGTGGGCCGTCCAATGGGACTCGAGTTGCTGCTGGCTGGTTGTACTGTAACAACCACGCATCGCTTTACCCGCGATTTGGCTTCTTATGTCAATGAGGCAGAAATTCTGATTGTAGCGGTTGGCAAACCCGGATTGGTCAAAGGGGAATGGGTACGAAATGGCGCCATGGTGATTGATGTGGGCATAAATCGCCTGCCAGATGGCAAGATATGTGGTGATGTTGAATTTGCCACCGCCGCGCAGAGAGCTGGCTGGATTACCCCGGTGCCAGGTGGAGTTGGTCCGATGACTGTTGCCACATTGCTCGAAAATGCAATTGATTCGGCAGATAAATTACATGTTTAATCATAATGTAGTGTAGTTTATATAAACTGGTATATTAACTTTTAGGGAGTGCATATGGGGTCCAGAAAGTCGGCTGCTTTAAACAAAATATTTGTGCTGGACACCAATGTATTGATGCACGACCCCACCAGCCTGTTCCGCTTTGAGGAACACGATATTTACCTGCCGATGATGACCCTTGAAGAGCTCGACAACAACAAGAAAGGGGTTTCTGAAGTAGCGCGCAATGCCCGCCAGGCCAGCCGTTTTCTGGATGAAATCGTTAGCAGCAGTAAAGATGCTATTGAACAAGGCATTCTGCTCAAAGACCATAGCAGTAGCAGCGCTACCGGCAAGCTATTCCTGCAAACCGAGGCCATTTCAGGTGAATTGCCGGTTAATTTTCCGATAGGCAAGGCCGACAATCAAATTCTCGCCGTAGTGATGCACCTGCAACGCCAGCACAGCAAGCGCAAGGTCAGCCTCGTCAGCAAAGACATCAACATGCGTATCAAGGCCCGCGCGCTGGGCCTTGCGGCAGAAGATTATTTCAACGACAAGGTACTTGAGGATACCGACCTTCTCTACACTGGCGTGCATGAACTCCCGGATAATTTCTGGGACCGGCACAGCAAGGATATGAAATCCTGGCAGGAATCCGGACATACCCTGTATAAATTAACGGGCCCCTTATGTTCCAGCCTTTTTATCAATGAGCTGGTCTATCAGGAAGACCCCAAGCCCTTCTATGCCATTGTAAAAGAGCAGCAAGGCAACTCAATGGTGCTGGAGACCCTGAAAGACTTCAGCCACCACAAAAACGCTGTCTGGGGCATCCATGCCCGTAACCGCGAGCAGAATTTCGCCCTCAACCTGCTAATGAATCCGGATATTGACTTTGTCAGCCTGCTGGGTCAGGCCGGCACAGGAAAGACGTTGTTGACTTTGGCTGCCGCTCTGCAACAAACGCTTGATCAGAAACGCTATTCTGAAATCATCGTCACCCGGGTTACCGTGCCAGTTGGAGAGGATATCGGCTTCCTGCCTGGCACAGAACAGGAAAAAATGAGCCCCTGGATGGGCGCGCTTGAAGACAATCTGGAAGTGCTTAACAAAACTGACGAAGAGGCTGGCGAATGGGGGCGCGCCGCGACCCAGGATCTGATCCGTTCCAGAATCAAGATCAAGGCCCTGAACTTCATGCGCGGTCGCACGTTTCTGAGCAAATTCCTGATTATTGACGAGGCGCAGAATCTCACGCCAAAACAGATGAAAACGCTGATCACCCGAGCTGGCCCCGGCACCAAGGTGGTTTGCCTCGGCAACATCGCACAGATCGACACACCCTACCTGACCGAAGGCAGTTCAGGCTTGACCTATGTCGTGGATCGCTTCAAGGGGTGGGCGCACAATGGCCATGTCACGCTATTGCGAGGCGAGCGCTCCAGGCTGGCAGATTACGCCTCTGAGGCGCTCTGAGAAGAACACCAGAGCCCTCGCCTTGGATGACTCGGCAACCCCTGAATACTCTGCCGGCAGGCTATCAGAAAAGTGTTGGCACCATCGCAAAGGGCTTCGATACTTGCGCGAGTGTTTTAACTGCCGTCCCCGGCATCATCGAGGTAGCGCTGGTATTGATTCGCAAACATGGCTTCCAATTCATCAATGACGTCTGCCGCAGGCTTGCCATGAAGCAGGTGTGAAGTCATGTGCTGGGATGTTTCATTGAACAGTCTGTTCTGGTCCAGCATAGGGTAAGTCGCCCGCAAACGCCTGATGGCCTTGACCACGCTTTCTTTATCCGGACGAGGGGTCATGTTCGGCAGCAGAAGTTTGTTTTCTGGCTTATTTTCACCCTGGCTCAGCAAAAAACCCATGAACGAGATCACGGTCTGCTGCTGCGCATTGTTTAATGCACGAAATAATTTTAGCGTCTCTTTCTCAAGGGGTTTTAGAGAAGCACCACTGCGTATCAGCATTTACTATTTACTATCAATCTAATCTTTTAACTTGTTGACAGCGTAATCAAGAAAAGCCTGTAACAGCCGTGATCTGAATTTTCCATCCGTGTACACCACTGACAATGGGCGAATCAGCGGCGGATTAAGTGAAACCGCTACCAGATCACCAAGCTTGAGCTCTTTCAGGATGGTTGAGCGTGACACAATTGCAACACCCAGTCCTGCCTCAACCGCTCCCTTGATCGCCTCTAAACTCCCCAATTCCATCATGATATGAAGATCATCCGGTGAAACATTGGCCCGGCGAAAATACTCATCTATCACGTTGCGTGTACCCGACCCCGTTTCACGGCTGATATAGGGCTGCTCAGCCAACAGTGCAGGTGCAATCTCGGACAGTTTTGCCAAATGATGCTGGGGCGTGCAAATCATCACCAGCTCATCTTCACAGCACACGGTACTTTTTAGTTGGGGATGGTGCGATGGCGCCTCAATCAAACCAACATCCAGGGTGTGATCAGCAACCTTGAGTTCAATATTATCCGAATTGGCGACAGTCAGGCGCGCCTGTACCTGAGGGTACTTCGCCATGAATTCTCCCAGTTTTCTCGGCAGCATGTATTCCGCAATCGTGGTGCTGGCGCCCAACATCAGAACACCGCTCACCTGACCCGTCATCTCCCCCATTCTGGTTTCCATTTCAGCCGTCAGGTTAAGAATCCGCTCGGCATAATCCAGAACCAGTTCGCCCGCTGGGGTGAGCGAAATTTTGCTGTGGCTGCGCTCGAACAACCGTGTATTGAAATGCTCTTCCAGTTGCTTGACCTGGAAAGTCACCGCTGGCTGAGTCATAAACAACAATTCAGCCGCTTTGGTAAAGCTGAGTTGTTTGGCAACCGTATAGAAAACCTGTAATCGGCGATCCGCCATGCTAATCCCATGCTTGTGTTAATCTAGACCCCGTATTCAATCATAAATCGGCATTTATGAATAGAATTTATTGGCTATAACAGGCAACCTTATCTGCTTTCATGACATACGACCACACCCCGGAACAAATCGACTTATTCATGGCTCACGCACTAGACCTTGCAAAGCAAGGAGCGGCGCTCGGAGAAGTGCCCGTGGGTGCAATCGTTGTTTACCAGAATCAGATCATTGGCCGCGGCTTCAACGCCCCGATCAGCCTGAGGGATCCTAGTGCCCATGCCGAGATTCAGGCTATACGCGATGCTGCGCAACACCTTGACAACTACCGTCTGGTTGATTGCAAACTATTCGTAACCCTCGAACCATGTGTGATGTGTGCAGGAGCAATCATGCATGCACGCATCAGGCATTTATTCTATGGTGCGAGCGACCCTAAAACCGGTTCCTGCGGGAGCATTACCAATCTTTTTATGGAGCAGCGTCTGAATCATCACACCAAGGTCACGGGAGGCGTCCAGGCAGCGCAATGCGGAAAATTACTATCAGATTTTTTTGCCGGCCGGCGACAACATAAAGCTGAAAAAAACAAACAGGTTGAATAGTGCAGGTGGACCAAATCCGGCGCGAGTTGCAGCCAGAGTCTCGCTACGTTGCGCTCCATATACCCGCGTGGGACCCACCTGAAGCGATCAAAGTGAGGGGTTTCGTTTTTTTGGCATGAAAAAGTTATCCAGATAGATTCCAGGGCAGCTTAAAAACAAAAAGGCCAATCACAAGATTGGCCTAAATGTTTGTTTTACTGGTCGGGGCGAGAGGATTTGAACCTCCGACCACTTGCACCCCATGCAAGTACGCTACCAGGCTGCGCTACGCCCCGAAGGCCGCAATTATAGCCAAAAACGACGATGATGGCTAGTTGCGTAGCAATTCCAGAATCCCTTTAATTTCGTTCCGAATGTGCGCAAGGTTGAAGTCGGATGAGTGCGCATAAGAACCTGAATCTTTTCCAGTAACGATATCGTTTTTAAAACCGGGGGCTTCATCAAGACGATTGCGGGCACCGCTAATGGTAAACCCTTGTTCGTAAAGCAGCTCTCGAATATGACGAATCAGCAATACTTCATGATGCTGATAATAACGGCGATTACCGCGCCGCTTCACCGGCTTGAGCTGGGTGAATTCCTGCTCCCAGTAACGAAGCACGTGTGGTTTTACGCCACACAACTCACTCACTTCGCCAATGGTGAAGTAGCGCTTCGCAGGGATCGGAGGGAGTTCAGCCTTGGACGCTGTTTCCTGCATATGCTTCTTCCACTAGTGCCTTGAGTTTCTGGCTGGCATGAAATGTCACGACACGTCGTGCGGTAATCGGGATTTCTTCGCCGGTTTTTGGATTGCGGCCTGGGCGCTGTGGTTTGTCACGTAATTCAAAATTGCCAAAACCGGAGAGCTTAACGCCATCTCCACTTTCCAATGCCATGCGAATTTCTTCAAAGAAAGATTCGACCATGTCTTTTGCTTCACGCTTGTTCAGGCCAACTTGTTCAAACAGCATATCAGCCAACTCGGCTTTGGTGAGCGTCATCAATTATTCCTCATGCCCGGAGTGTCGCATCGAAACGAGTAGCAAGAATATCCTTGATATTTGCCATTACCGTTTCAACTTCATCATCAGTTAAAGTTTTCTGAGTATCTTGCATCAGCACCTTGAATGCAAGACTTTTTTTACCTAAATCAATGCCTTTGCCACGATACACGTCAAACAACTTGAGATCTGTAACTGTCGCCGGAAGATGTTTTCTCATACCATCCAGCAAATCTTGAACATTTACGGCGTCATCGACAACAACGGCCAGATCACGCCTGACAGTAGGAAATTTGGAAATTTCACTAAATACAGGTAGTTTCCGCTGCATCAGGGCGGCAAGATCGATCTCGAACATGACCGCTGGCTGAGGCAAATCATATTTCTGCTGCCAGCGCGGGTGCAAAACGCCAATCCAGCCGACCGGCACTTCATTCAACAGTATCTGGGCCGATTGTCCTGGATGGAGTGCAGCATGGGTAGCTGCTACGAAGCCAAGTTCAAGTGGATAGCACAGCGCTTCGAGATCCGCCTTGACATCAAAAAAATCAGCTTGGCGCAATGCCTCGCCCCATTGCTCCGCCTTGACGCTGCCGAAGCACAAGGCAGCAACATGCTGTGGCTGATCATAGCCGCCCTCCCCGGCAGCAAAACAGCGACCGACTTCAAATATCCTTACCCGCTCATGTTTGCGGTTGAGATTAAAGCGCAACACATCCAGCAGGCCACCCAGCAACGTGGATCGCATCACTCCAAGCTGGCTCGCAATTGGATTCTGCAGTGCGACAGGGTTTTCGTTTCCGGCCAGGTCGGTCTCCCATTCTTTGTCAACAAAGCTGTAGGTCACCACTTCCTGAAAGTCACGGGCAATCAGCAACTGCCGAATTTGACTCTGCTCCTGCAACGATTCTTTTTGAGGGAGCAGACTCAGTGTGCTGTGCGGCGGCAAAGCCGGAATATGATCGTAGCCGTGCAACCTCGCCAGTTCCTCAATCAAATCCACCTCGATAGACAAGTCAAAGCGATAACTGGGCGCTGTCACGTGAAAATCACCATTCAGCTCAGTGAATTCGAAGTTCAGACGCTGCAGAAGTGATGCAATTGTATCCACACTCAGATCAACACCAAGCACACGCCGCGCGCGACCGCTGCGCAACACGATGACTTCGCGTTGCGGCAACTCTCCTGACGTTTCAGTGACTTCACCCGCATAGCCACCGCAGATTTGCTGAATCAATGCAGACGCACGCTCAAGAGCGATGCGAGTAGCAGAAAAATCCACGCCACGCTCAAAACGATAGGAGGAGTCTGTTGACAGGCCAAAACGACGCGCTTTTCCGGCAATTGCATCTGGGCTGAAAAACGCACTTTCAAGAAAAATATCTGTCGTGCTGTCTGATACTGAGCTGGTTTCGCCGCCCATGATACCCGCCAAAGCCAGCACAGCCGATTCATCGGCGATCACCAGCATATCCGGGTCCAATTTTACGTTCTGCTGGTTAAGCAGCATCAGTTGCTCGCCAGGACGGGCAAAGCGAACCTGAATGCGCCCCTTGAGCTTGGCCAGATCAAAGGCATGCAGCGGTTGGCCCAATTCCAGCATGACGTAGTTGGTGATATCCACCACGGAATTAATACTTCGCACCCCAGAGCGTTCCAGGCGGCGGATCATCCAGTCTGGTGTTGCCGCGGTCAGGTTCACGCCACGCATCACTCTGCCGCAATAGCGTGGGCAAGCGACAGACTCCAATACTTCAATTTCCAGCTTATCTGCAACAGTAGCCTGAACAGGCGCCATATTCAGCCCCAGTTCGAGTCTGGTTCCGGTCACAGCCGCCACCTCTCGCGCCACTCCAAGCATACCGAGGCAATCACTGCGATTAGGCGTCAGTTTGAGCGTAAACAAATGGTCATCGAGTTCAAGATAGCTGCGAATGGAAGTGCCCACAGGCGCATCGGCGGGTAACAGCATCAAGCCACTGCTTTCCCCTGCCAAGCCCAGTTCCTTGGCAGAACATAGCATGCCGAAAGATTCCACATTTCTGACCTTGGCCTGTTTGATCGAAATTCCGGGCAGTTCGGCTCCAACCAGAGCACATGGCACGCGTGCGCCTGCATGGACATTAGCCGCGCCACACACGATTTGCAGCGGCGCAGCCGCACCCACATTGACCAGGCATACATTAAGCCGGTCGGCATTGGGGTGCTTCTCCAGAGAAAGGACTTCCGCCACCACGATTTTTTCAAAAGCAGGCGCTACGGGCTCCAGCCCTTCTACTTCAAGACCGGCCATGGTCAAAGCATGGGCCAGTTGATTGCTATCGAGAGCGGGACTAACGTAAGTACGTAACCAGTTTTCCGAGAATTTCATATCAATTATTACCACGGAGAACACGGGTCACACTGGGCATTGGAGCAGATGGAGGCTTCCCCTACTCCCTATGCCCCCCCGTGGGTCAATCAGTTAAATTGCTTAAGGAACTTAAGATCATTTTCAAAAAACAATCTTAAGTCATTGACTCCATAACGTAACATCGCCAAACGCTCGACGCCCAAACCAAAGGCGAAGCCGATGTATTTTTCGCTGTCGATATTCACGTGCTTCAGAACATTGGGGTGGACCATGCCACAACCACCAATCTCAAGCCAGCCACCATTCCAGCTCATATCCATTTCAGCCGAAGGCTCGGTGAACGGAAAGAAGGAAGGGCGAAAACGTACCTGCAGATCATCGCGTTCGAAAAAACGTTGCAAAAAATCCTGCACAACACCCTTGAGATTGGCGAAGCTGATCTCTTCATCTACCCACAGACCTTCCACCTGATGGAACATCGGTGAATGGGTAGCATCGGAATCGACACGGAATACACGTCCCGGCGCGATGATTTTCAGTGGCGGCTGATTAACTTCCATATAGCGCACCTGCACAGGAGATGTATGGGTACGCAACACGTGCCGGGCATCCACATAAAATGTATCGTGCATTGCACGTGCAGGATGATTTTCCGGAATATTGAGCGCGGTAAAGTTGTAGAAGTCAGTCTCTATTTCAGGACCTTGAGCGACTTCAAAGCCAATAGAATGAAAAAGGGCCTCAATACGCTCCAGCGTACGCGTCACCGGGTGCATTCCGCCTCGACCGGCCCCACGTCCAGGCAGGGTTACATCCAGAGATTCCTTGGCCAACTGGGCGTGCAACTGCTGCTCCCGGAGCGCTTCGCGTCGTGCGGCAAGAGCCTGTTCAAGCTTGTCCTTGACCTCGTTGATGCGTGCGCCCGCAGCCGGGCGCTCATCTGCCGACAACTTTCCCAAACCTTTCAAAAGCTCTGTCAGGGCGCCATTTTTTCCGATAAAGCGGGATTTTACCTGATCCAGCTCAGCCGGGTTGTCAATGGCTTCAAAAGCCGACAAGCCCTGATTCAGTATTTCTTCTAGTTTTTCCATATTCGGGTCGTACTGCCTCACCGGGCGGTTCAAATAAAAAAGGAGGCCTGAGCCTCCTTTTTTAGGTTTTGCTGCTTAAGCGCTGAGGCTGGCTTTGGCTTGTTCGGCAATCCTGGCAAACGCCGGCTTGTCAAACACGGCCAGATCGGCCAGCACTTTGCGGTCCATGTCGATCGCAGCCTTTTTGAGGCCGTTGATGAATACGCTATAAGTCATGCCCAGTTCGCGAGCTGCCGCGTTGATACGGACAATCCACAGAGCGCGGAACTGACGCTTGCGCTGACGGCGGTCGCGGTAGGCATATTGACCCGCCTTCATCACCGCTTCTTTAGCGATACGGTAGACGTTCTTGCGGCGGCCGCGGTAACCCTTGGCCATATCCAGTACTTTTTTGTGACGGGCGCGAGCCGTTACACCACGTTTAACTCTTGACATTTCACGTCCCCCTTATGCGTACGGCATCATGGCGCGAACTTGGCGCATGTTGCTTTCTGCAACCATGGTCGTGCCGCGCAACTGGCGTTTACGTTTGGTGGTTTTCTTGGTCAGGATATGACGCAAGTGGGAATGGGTGCGCTTGACGCCGCCACCACCCAGAGCATTGAAGCGCTTTTTGGCGCCGCTCTTGGTCTTCATCTTAGGCATTTACAACTCCTGCTTTTATAACATGGATCTGGGCGTTCTCCGACGGAGACACTTATTGGCCTGGATACCACTTGTTTTACCCGCTAAGGGGCTTTCTACCAGCTACTTTTTCTTCGGTGACAAAACCATCACCATCTGACGGCCTTCCATCTTGGGAAACTGTTCAACCACACCAAATTCGGCCAGATCTGCTTCGACCCTCTTCAGAAGGCGCATGCCAAGTTCCTGATGGGTAATTTCACGCCCACGAAAGCGCAGGGTAATTTTAGTCTTGTCGCCTTCTTCGAGAAAACGAATCAGGTTGCGTAACTTAACCTGATAGTCGCCTTCGTCGGTTCCCGGACGGAACTTTACTTCCTTGACCTGGATCTGCTTCTGCTTCAGCTTGGCTTCGTGCTGTTTCTTGCTCTCGCTGTATTTGAACTTACCGTAATCCATCAGGCGACAGACTGGTGGTTGCGCGGTAGGCGCAATCTCTACCAGATCGATCTCTGCATCTTCTGCCATCTGCATGGCAGTGGACAAACTTACGATACCGAGCGGTTCACCTTCAACACCAACCAACCGGACTTCCTGAGCGGTGATTTCACCGTTGATCCGGCTTTCTTTTCCCTGAGCGATAGCTAAATCTCCAAATCAATTAAAAACTAAGCCGCGCTTCCCTTTTCGGCCAGATCCTTGGATAACCGCGCCAGCAACGCTTCCAGCGGCATCTGGCCAAGGTCTTCGCCCGTACGGGTCCGCACGGCAACTAGATTAGAGGCAACCTCCTTATCCCCTACAATCAGAAGATATGGCAGCCTCTGCATGCTATGTTCGCGGATTTTATAGGTAATCTTCTCATTTCTCAAGTCCAGATGGACGCGGAAACCATTTTGTTTCAAGCGTTCCGCCACTTGGTGCGCATATTCCGCCTGGGATTCCGAGATATTCAGTATCGCCATCTGAACTGGAGCCAGCCAAACCGGCAATGCTCCGGCATGGTTTTCAACCAGAATGCCGATAAAACGCTCCAGTGAGCCCAGTATCGCCCGGTGCAACATCACCGGAACCTTGCGTACATTATCCTCATCGACGAATTCAGCACCAAGGCGGCCCGGCATGGAGAAATCCACTTGTATCGTACCGCACTGCCAGGAACGGCCAATAGCATCCTTGATATGAAATTCGATTTTCGGGCCATAAAAAGCCCCTTCACCCGGCAACTCGTCCCACGTCATGCCCGAAGCGCGCAAGGCGGCGCGCAAGGCATTTTCAGACTTGTCCCATATTTCATCAGAGCCCACCCTGCTTTCCGGTCGCAGCGCCAACTTCACCGCCACATTGTTAAAGCCAAAATCCTTATAGACCTTCAACACCTGCGAATTAAAAGCCGTCACCTCAGATTCGATCTGCGCTTCAGTACAAAAAATATGGCCGTCGTCTTGCACGAAACCGCGCACCCGCATCAGACCATGCAGGCCTCCGGATGGCTCGTTGCGATGACATGAGCCAAACTCACCATAGCGCAGTGGCAATTCACGATAAGAACGCAGATCGGAATTGAACACCTGGACGTGGCCTGGGCAGTTCATCGGCTTGATCGCATATTCGTGTTTTTCTGACTCTGTGGTGAACATGCCGGCCTTGAAATGTTCCCAGTGTCCGGATTTCTCCCAAAGCGCACGATCTATGATTTGAGGGCAGCGAATTTCCTTGTAACCGTTATCCAGGTACGCACGCCGCATGTATTGCTCAATCACCTGCCACATCGCCCAACCCTTGGGGTGCCAGAACACCATGCCCGGCGCCTCATCCTGCATGTGGAACAGATCCTGCGCCTTGCCAATCTTGCGGTGGTCGCGCTTTTCTGCCTCCTCAAGTCGATGCAGATAAGCTTCCTGATCTTCCTTTTTTGCCCATGCTGTGCCGTATATGCGCTGCAGCATTTCATTTTTAGAGTCGCCGCGCCAATAGGCACCGGCCACCTTCATCAGTTTGAACACCTTGAGCTTGCCGGTCGAAGGCACATGTGGGCCGCGACACAAGTCGGTGAAATCACCCTGCGTATACATCGACAAGTCTTCTTCGCTGGGGATGGACTCGATAATCTGGGCTTTATAATGCTCGCCCAAATTCTTGAAAAAATGGATTGCATCCGAACGCGATACCACCTTGCGCTCGATTTTCAGATCAGCCTTGACGATTTCCGCCATCTTTTTCTCGATGGCCTGCAAATCTTCCGGAGTAAAAGGCCGTTTATAGGAAAAATCGTAGAAAAAACCATCCTCGATCACCGGCCCGATCGTGACCTGCGCTTCAGGAAATAGTGATTTGACCGCCTGGGCCAGCAAGTGTGCTGCGGAATGACGGATCACATCCTGTCCTTCCGCATCCTTGTCGGTCACGATAGCCAGTTCAGCATCGCCCTCAATCGAAAATGATGTATCAACCAGCTTGCCATCGACTTTGCCGGCCAGCGCTACCCGAGCCAGGCCGGCACCGATATTGGCGGCCACCTCGGCTACAGTCACTGCTTGTTCAAACTTGCGCTCGGAACCATCAGGTAAACGAATTACAGGCATAGAAATTAAGTCCGGAAACAAAAAATGCGGCAAGGCCGCATTTTAGGAAAAGCTGGTAGGCGCGATTGGACTCGAACCAACGACCCCCACCATGTCAAGGTGATGCTCTAACCAGCTGAGCTACGCGCCTAAGGGTGGCCGAATTATACGGAGAAGTTGGCGACAATACAACGAAAACCTTTTCACTTGAGGATAGGTATCGTTTTTAACCCACCCACTTTCGTGCATTGCGGAACATGCGCAACCATGGGCCATCTTCGCCCCAGCCATCGGGCTGCCAGGAATGTTGCACGGCACGGAACACCCGCTCAGGATGCGGCATCATGATGGTGAAGCGGCCATCCTTGGTGGTCAGGCCGGTGACACCTTGCGGCGAGCCGTTCGGGTTGGCCGGGTAACCTTGCGCGGGCTGGCCGCGATGATCGACGTAGCGCAACGCTACTTGTGCATTCTGCATGGCAGAGGCCGAAGCGAATTCGGCATAACCTTCTCCATGCGCAACCACGATAGGCATACGGCTGCCGGCCATGCCATCCAGGAATAGTGAAGGGTTCTTCGGCACTTCAACCATAACAAAGCGCGCCTCAAACTGCTCCGACTTGTTGCGCACGAAATGGGGCCAGTTTTCCGCGCCAGGTATGATGGAGTGGAGATTGCTCATCATCTGGCAGCCGTTGCACACTCCGAGGGCGAAGGAATCGCCACGCTGAAAAAAGGCCTCAAATTCACCACGTGCACGCGCATTGAACAGTATTGATTTGGCCCAGCCCTCCCCTGCACCCAGCACGTCGCCGTAGGAGAACCCCCCGCACGCCACCAGCCCTTTGAAATCCCGGAGCGACACTCGTCCGGCGATAATGTCGCTCATGTGCACGTCCACAGCAGTGAAGCCGGCACGATCGAAAGCCGCTGCCATTTCGACCTGACCGTTAACGCCTTGCTCGCGCAAAATCGCCATGGCTGGGCGAACGCCGCTATTGATGAAGGGCGCAGCGATATTCTCGTTGACGTCAAAAGTAAGAGCGGCCTGCAGTCCGGTATCGGTCTGGTCGAGAATACGGTCGAACTCCTGCTGCGCACATTCCGGATTGTCGCGCAACTTTTGCATCTGACTGGTGGTTTCCGACCAGGCGCGCTGCAAATCCACGCGACTTTCGCTGAACACTTCCACATCACCGCGCAGGATGCGCAGACGGTCAACTTGATTGAGCGTACCGATAACGTGGAATTCACTGCGCATCCCGGCATCAAAGAAAGTCTGCATCACCACTGGCGTGTCTGAACGGCGTACCTGCAAAACCGCACCCAGTTCCTCGTTGAACAATACGCTGAAAATTCGGCTCGAATAACTACCGGCGGGAATTTCAGGTTCGGACTTGCCATTTTCCTCCACATCGCTGCGAATCTGCTCGTAGCACAACTCGTCCAAATCGAGGGTGACACCGACATGGCCGGCAAACATCATTTCGCACAGGGAGGTAAACAGGCCACCGTCGGAGCGGTCGTGATAAGCCACAATTTTTTCGTCGCGATTGAGTTTCTGCACGGTCTCGAAAAACGCCTTGAGATGCCCGGCAACCAGCACGTCTGGCGCTTCATTGCCCACCTCCCCATAGACCTGGGCTAGAGCGGAACCGCCGAGGCGGGCGCGGCCACGGCCAAGATCGATCAAAATCAGATCGGTGTCACCCAGATCAGTGCGCAACAAGGGTGTCAGCGTACAACGCGCATCCGGAGTGGGTGCGAAGGCAGTAATGATCAGCGATAGCGGCGAAGTCACCGATTTCTTGACGCCATCTTCTTCCCACACGGATTTCATCGACATCGAATCCTTGCCCACCGGAATGCTCACGCCCAGTTCCGGGCAGAACTCCATGCCAATCGCGCGCACCGTGTCATACAGGGCAGCATCTTCGCCAGGGTGGCCGGCAGCAACCATCCAGTTGGCGGAAAGCTTGATGTCACCGATGTTGTCGATCAGGGCAGCGGCGATGTTGGTCACTGCCTCGCCGATCGCCATGCGCCCGGATGCGGGGGCATCCAGCAAGGCCAGGGGAGTGCGCTCACCCATGGCAAAGGCTTCTCCGATATAGGTGTCATAACCCATGGTAGTCACGGCCACGTCTGCAACAGGAACCTGCCACGGCCCGACAAACTGGTCGCGCGCGGTAAAGCCGCCCACGGTGCGGTCACCAATACTGATGAGGAAAGTTTTATCCCCGACGGCGGGCAGGTGCAACACGCGGTAAGCTGCGTCCTTCAATTCCAGTTTTTCAACATCAAACGCAGCAAGAGCACGCTGCGCATGAGCCACGGTACGGGTCATGCGCGGCGGTTTACCGAGCAGAACGTTCATGTCCATATCCACCGGCTTATTGCCAAAATGACTGTCATCCACCACCAGCTGCTGTTCGGCCGTAGCCTCACCAAGCACCGCATAGGGACAGCGCTCTCGATCACACATATCCGCAAAAAGTTTCAGGCTGCCTGGCTCAATAGCCAGAACATAACGCTCCTGCGATTCGTTGGACCATATCTGCATTGGCGACATGCCCGGCTCCTCCGAGGGCACATCACGCAAACGGAAATGACCGCCTCGACCCGAGCCATGTACCAGTTCCGGTAGTGCATTGGAAATACCACCCGCGCCGACGTCATGGATGGAAAGAATCGGGTTGGCCTCACCCATCTGCCAGCAACGGTCGATCACCTCCTGGGCACGATGCTGCATTTCCGGGTTACCGCGCTGCACCGAATCGAAATCCAGATTCTCGGCATTGGCGCCGGTGTCCATACTGGAGGCCGCGCCCCCGCCCAGGCCGATCAGCATGCCGGGACCACCTAGCTGGATCAGTAGTGCACCAGGCGTGACCTCGCCCTTAAATGAATGCCGGTCGGAAATATTTCCCATCCCCCCGGCGAGCATGATGGGCTTGTGGTAGCCGCGCATCTCCCCGGCAACTTCTTCCTCAAAAGTGCGGAAATAACCGGCCAGATTGGGGCGGCCAAATTCGTTGTTGAAAGCAGCCGCGCCGATCGGACCTTCGAGCATGATTTGCAGGGCCGAAACGATGCGCCCTGGCTTGCCATATGAGTGAGGAGTGGAGCGGTCGCCATAGATTTCCCAGGGCTGGACAAAGCCGGGGATATTGAGATTGGACACCGAAAATCCGCACAGGCCCGCCTTGGGCTTGGAACCGGTGCCGGTCGCGCCTTCGTCGCGTATTTCGCCACCCGAACCCGTAGCTGCGCCGGGAAAAGGTGAAATCGCGGTGGGATGATTGTGGGTTTCCACTTTCATCAGGATATGCGTTTTTTCGCTGACGTAACGGTAACGCTTGCCATCGGCATCAGGGTAGAAGCGTGCAATTTCGGCGCCTTCGATCACCGAGGAATTGTCCGAATAGGCAACCACCGTACCGCGCGGCGCCTTGGCATGAGTGTTGCGGATCATGCCAAACAGCGAGTAGGATTGCGGCTTGCCGTCAATTACCCAATCGGCATTAAATATTTTGTGGCGGCAATGTTCTGAATTGGCCTGTGCGAACATCATTAACTCCACGTCAGTGGGGTTGCGCCCAATGCGGGTGAAATTCTCCACCAGATAATCGATTTCGTCTCCCGACAGCGCCAGTCCCCATTCCCTGTTTGCCCGTTCCAGCGCAACTGCGCCGCCCACCAGGATGTCCACCGTCCGCAATGGCTGCGGCTCCACATGATGGAACAGCTTTTCCACCTGAGCAAAATCCGTCAGAACCATATCGGTCATGCGATCATGGATCAGCGGCAAGAGCACAGACTTTTCCTCCACCGTCAAAGTCGATCCATCACTTTTATGCACATAAAAAGCGATGCCGCGTTCGATTCGTTCGACCATTTCCAGTCCGCAATGCCGCGCGATATCCGTAGCCTTGGATGACCATGGCGAAATGGTACCCAAGCGTGGCGTCACCAGCAGCAATTCACCTGCAGGCAGCTCTTCCTTCGCAGCCGGACCATAACTCAGAATCTGCTCAAGTCGTTCCTGCTCGGAGGTATCCAGTGCGCGCTCGACCGTAACAAAATGCCAGTATTCGGCGTAAATATGGGAGATGAAAGGAGCGTTTGCGGCGATTGGACGCATCAGCTTGTCGTAGCGAAACGGGGAAAGTGCGTTGCGACCGCGTAGTGAAATGGCTTGAGACATGGGCAATCCGGGCAGATACGGGAAAGTTGGATTTTAACTCAAAACCACCCTTGATTAGGAGTCTGCCTGTGAGTTATTGCCATGCCAATTATTAGCCCTGCCGACTGGGCGGCAGGGCTAATTTCTTTTGGATATTTTTAGTTGTTACTTGAGATGACAAGTTGTGCACAAGGCACTTTGAGCATTTGTCATCCGCAAAAAAACCCCGATATTGGCATTATGCGGGTCGTGGCACGTCGCGCATTCGACTTTTCCGTTATAAAGCTTCAAGCCAGCGGCGGTGACATTGCCAACGGGGTTCAGACCTGTATTAATTGTATCGTCATAAGCCATGTTGACAGGATGTTCGTTGCTCAGATCGGTACCCAGGAAAGCGGCGCGCACTGCGCGTATTGTTGGACTAGCCCCGGCGCTGTGACACTGTCCGCAGGAATCCGCCGACGCATCAGTGCTCATACGAGCATGAATCGTGCTTGGAGTGAAAGGCTGATTGGGCATGTTCACCAGGGTATCCACGGCGATTGTACCGTCGTGGCAGGACAAGCATAGCGCAGAAGAACTCGTAGCCCCAGTGGGCTGTGAAGTCGTCAGCTTTGCAGTAGGTGAGCTGTACAGGGTATAGGTGGCAGTTGAGAAAGGCTTGTTCCAGAGCAACTTACCTCCATTGTCTTTATTGGAATCATGGGGCGTGTGGCAATAAACGCAGACCTGACCATAGTCATTAAAAACCAGGCCGTGATCATAGGCTGCGCCCATTCCAGCACTTAAATCATGCCGGGAGCCAACGATAGTCGCAAATGTTGTCAACGGAAGTATGATTAACCCGACAAGCAGCAGGAAGGATAACGTTTTAGAACGAATATTTAAAAATGAAATATGCATAAATAGCCCCGAATTCCAGAGAATCACAACCCATCACCAAACAATTAAAATAAACCTTATCGTCATGTAACCCGCCATTTAATCGAGTAAATGGCATGCTCAAATGTATACACATAAGGTTTTATAATATACGCATAGAAACATTCTATACCATTGATGACGAATGTGTAAAAAATATGTCAAGGAACAAGGGAATAAAGATTAAAAAAATTCATGTTACCGGGATCAGGCTGGCTGTTTTTTTATACAAAGCCAATATGCCCTTAATACCTCAGGCATCCAGAACATAAATATTTTTAGTGACTGCAGAAAGAGGGCGGTCTATCGCCCGGGAGGATTTTGAGATTCAGGGGGTGCTGACATGGCCCTGCCTGTGATGTAATCCCCGTTTTCAGGGTCATTTTCCAGCAAGTGACTGTATTGCTCCAGCGCCTCGGTGTGTTTTTCCTGCCAAGCGAGTATGCGCGCCAACAGGAAGCGGGCTTCCTGGTCCTCCGGATGAGTGGACAGCCATTGCCGCAACATTTCCTCTGCATCGCTCAGGCGGGCATTCTCAACCATCACCCGGCCCTGGTCGAATAATCCGGAAGCGCCATACACCGGGAATGCGGTAACCAGGCTAGCTCCGAGCAAAAAAATGGCGAATACTGAAAGTTTCATGATCATGGATTATTAATTTAGCGAAAATCCATCAGGGAGTTGGAGACTCAGAACCAGATCCAACAGCTTGAGTTTCCACCACTCGGGCAAGCGCCCCATCCCAATCCAGCCCCAGAAAATCACAACTCGAAATTATGAACACCCCTTATCGCAAAAAACTTTCAATGTCATTGCGCCTCACTTCTACCGGATGTGTTCGTCTTTTGCACGCCACAGCCCGAGGCATTCGAGTCCGCAAAAATGATGCACATAATCAGTTCCCTCGACACTCTGCGCTACGCTGGCCGGGATCTCGGTCATGCATACCTCGCACTGCACAATTTCGCACACATCATCATTCATGCAGGACACCACACGCGCACCCTCATGAGTAATATTTTCCATGATTCCTCCTCAGCAGGTGTTCCCCTTGTCTTAGGCACATAATAGACTAGGCACTCGGACAGGAGGCTCACCCATGCTCGTTGCAGGATTGACCCATAGCCAACCCCTTTTTCGCGGCCACGAATTCCGCCTCATCGAACAGGCAGCCGCGATGCCCCCCTCCACCCCGGCTCTTATGGAGCGCGCCGGAAAGGCAGCATCAGAATTGGCAACACAACTATTAGGCAATGGCTATAAAGTATTAGTTCTCGCCGGCCCTGGAAATAATGGTGGTGATGCCCTGGTGGCAGCGCGCTTCCTGCGAGAGCAAGGCTACCGGGTAACCGTGGTTTTGTCAGGTGAGCCTGCCAGACTGCCATTGGATGCCGCAGCGGCGCTTCTGGCCTGGCGCGAGGGTGAGGATGCAGATGAAGTGTTATCCGCCATTCCCTCAAACGGGCGCTGGGATCTTGTGATTGACGGCCTGTTCGGCATCGGCCTGGAGCGGGATCTCGATGAAAAATATCTCGATCTGGTAAAGCAGGTCAACCGGATGAAAACGCCAGTTCTGTCACTCGACATTCCCAGCGGTCTCGACAACGAAACTGGTCAGCCATTTCGAGCTGCCGTGCGGGCTGATCACACTCTTACCTTTATCGGCCTCAAGCCCGGACTCTTCACCGCCTATGGCCCGGATTTTTGCGGCCAGATTTACCTCGATACCCTGGATTTGCCCACTAGATTGCTGCCAGCCGCCAAAGGACAGTTGATCGGAGCAGAGGATGTATCAAGCTATCTCAAGCCGCGCCCGCGCAACAGCCATAAGGGCATGCAGGGAAGCGTCGGCGTGCTGGGCGGCGCCGAATCCATGACCGGCGCTGCCATTCTGGCCGGCAGGGCCGCGCTCCTGCTGGGTGCGGGCCGAGTATACGCTGGCCTGCTGGCAGGGAACGCCCCCGCTGTTGATCTGTTACAGCCTGAACTGATGCTGCACAGTTCTGATGCGTTGTTTCAGATGGATTTGGACTGCCTTATCATCGGCCCTGGAATGGGGCAGTCGGCACAGGCGCTTGGCTATCTTCAGCAGGCGCTGCAAAGCGATTTCAAGCTGATCATTGATGCTGACGCCCTGACACTGCTTGGCGCCCATGCTGAATTACAGAATCAACTTAAAATCCGCAAAGCCGCGAGCATTCTCACCCCTCACCCCACTGAGGCCGGTCGGCTGTTGGGTTGCAGCAACCACGAAATCCAGCAGGATCGTATCGGTTCAGCCCAGGTATTGGCCAGCCGCCTCAACAGTCTGATCGTGCTCAAGGGAGCTGGCACGGTGTGCGCTTTTCCTGACGAAACCTGGCATATCAATCCGACTGGCAATCCGGGCCTGAGTAGCGCCGGCATGGGAGACATTCTGTGCGGCATGATCGGCACCCTTCTGGCGCAGCGCCTTTCCGCCGAAAAAGCCACGCTTCTGGCGGTTTATCTTCATGGCCTGGCTGCGGACGAACTGGTAAAAAAAGGCACGGGCCCTATAGGTTTAACCGCATCTGAAGTGGCCGTAATGGCACGTAGCCTGCTTAACCGGTGGGTATATCCATAAGTAAAATGGCTTGACGGCCTCAAATTGTCTCCCTATAATGCGCAGACTTTTTGCTTCGAGCGACAAAGCGGACAAGATGAACCGGCTTGGTGTAGCAGCTTCTTACCTCGGTTTTTTCTGTACAGTTGTTGGCCTGGCGGTGGGTTTCTATCATCTGCCATCAGGAGATAGTGAAATAATTGGTTTTTGGTTAGCGTGGGTTCCGGTCGGTTTTATCTTGTTGCTTACGGGCATAACGACTACCCAACTGACAAAGAAGTAAAGCTTTAGTCCCTATCGTCTAGAGGCCTAGGACATCGCCCTTTCACGGCGGTAACACGAGTTCGAATCTCGTTGGGGACGCCAGAACAAAAAGGCTTGGGTCAAAGACCCAAGCCTTTACTTTTTTATGGCGGGCCTCCCCGCATTGCAAGGTGGTGAATCTGGTCAGGGGCGGAAGCCAGCAGCCACAGCCATTTATTGCAAGTGCCGGGGGTCAGGCTCGCCACCCTATTTCGTTGCAGCAACTTGATTACACAACCTCTACCCGCGTCCCTGCGGGCACCAGCTCAAACAACTCAACCATATCCCGCATTCGCATTCTTACGCAGCCGTGGGAAGCCGGTCTGCCTATGGCATCCTCGTGTGGCGTGCCGTGGATGTAAATGTAGCGTCGCATCGTATCGACCTCACCCAGGCGATTGAAACCGGGTTCACAACCGGAAAGCCAGAGAATTCGGGCTAATATCCAGTCCCGCTCGGGAAATTGCCGTCCCAGTTCCTCGCTATAAATCTCACCCGAGGGGCGACGGCGCACGAACACGGTATTTTCCGGCAGGCCCGCACCGATCCTGGCACGCACTACATGCCTGCCGCGCGGGGTGCAAAAACTGCCAGATACCTCCCCTACCCCATTTATTGCGGTAGAAACCGGATAGCGCCTGACCAGCCGGGATTCATCCAGCAATTCAAGCGTCTGTTTTTCTGTGTCGATTCTGATTTTGAGCAATTTAAAAGTCTGGATTCTAAAAGTGAAACCGTCTTGGGCCGGTACTGACTGGAGAGCCCGCATACCACTGCCTGACAACATTGGGCAAACAGACTAGATGCTATCATAGCCATTGAATTCAGTATTCCTTCCCCCTCACCAAATGGCCGATGCCTCATTAAATTCCCGCTAGTGGTGCAAAAATGACTCCGGTGCCCCGACAAGCGACAAACACAGCCATGGCAAGCAGGCTGAAACCCCCGCCATCGGTGGCGGCTGCAGCCCTCTGCAAGCGCTGGCCGGGTTTTGCACTGTTCATGGCGCTTGCTATCGCCGTTACTGCACTGAGCGGCCTACCAGCTGAGGCACAGGAGATTCCCGATGCCAGTGACAAACGCCCTGTTGTTCTGACCTCTCCCGAGACAGTACGAGAATTTCTGAAGACCCATTTCGAAATACCCGCCTTACCCCTGCAGGATGAGACTGAGCGTGCCACCTTCCTGCGCCGGGCGCAGCTGGAGATCGGCGAGCTGTTGGCAACCGAGGGCTATTTCACGCCAAAAATAAGCTTGCGCCCTGCCACAGACATTGAAGCGTCTACGCTGGAAGTCATGCCAGGCCAGCGCACGCTGGTAAGTGCGGTCAACATCGAATTCCGCGGCTCCATCACCAGCGGTACGCCTGGGCAGCAAGCCCTGATCGAGCGCTTGCGGGCGGGCTGGCGCTTGCCTGCGGGCAAACCCTTCCGCAGCCCTGACTGGGAAGAAGCCAAGTCTGCCCTGCTGGCCAGAGTCTCGCGCAGGGAGTATGCCGCGGCACGCATCGAAGAAAGCCGGGCAGAAGTTGACCCCGTTGGCGCAAATGCCAGATTGTCTCTGGTACTGGATTCTGGGCCAGCCTTTCGCTTTGGCGAACTGGTAATAAGCGGTCTTGAGCGTTACGACGAAACGCTAATAACACGTCATGCGTCATTTCGTGCCGGCGACCCTTACCACCAGGACAAACTGCTCGAATTTCAGGCCCGCTTGCAAAGCCTGCCACACCTTAATTCGGTCATTGTCGGCATCGAAACGGACCCCGCCCTGCACGAAGCAGTACCGGTACAGATCATGCTCAGAGAGGCCAAGACGCGCCATGTTTCATTCGGAGCCGGCTACAGCTCCAACAACGGCGCTCGGGGAGAGATGACATACCGTGATTACAACCTGCTCGACCACGCCTGGAATCTGGGCAGCGGACTGCGCCTGGAACAGAATCGCCAGAGGCTGTTCGCCACCATCGACACGTTGCCCAACACCATCGGCTACCGCCTTTCCTGGGGCGCACGTATCGAAAAAACCGACATTCAGGGGCTGGAAACCGCAAACCATGCGCTGAGCGTGGCACGTAGCCGCACACAGGGGCAGATTGAAACGTGGCTCGGGATCAACTGGCAGCGGGAACAGCGCAAACCGGAAGACGGCATCCAGGAAAGCAATCAGGCACTGGTACCGGAGTGGCGCTGGATTCGCCGCACAGTGAACAACCCGCTCTACCCGCGTCGCGGCGATGTAACTGAAGTGCGTATTGGCGGCGCCAGCCAGCGGCTGCTTTCGGACCAGGATTTCCTTCGCACCCTGCTGCGCTATCAGGTCTGGTGGCCGATAGGTAAACGCGACACCCTGTCGCTACGCGGCGAGGCTGGTTTTACCGCAGCTCCATCGCGCTTCGGCATTCCCCAGGAATACCTGTTCCGCGCTGGCGGCTCTCAATCTGTGCGCGGATATCCCTACCAGAGCCTGGGTATGCAAGAAGGTTCCGCCGTGGTGGGTGGGCGCGTGCTGACTAGCGGCAGTCTCGAATACACCCATTGGTTCAGCCGCGACTGGGGTGCCGCACTGTTCATCGATTCCGGCGGCGCTGCCGACACCTGGCGCGACTTGCGCCCGTCTACAGGCTATGGCGCCGGCGCGCGCTGGCGCAGTCCGGCCGGCCCGCTGGCGCTGGATCTGGCCTGGGGGCAGGAGGCTGAAGCCTTGCGGCTGCACTTTTCACTCGCTGTGGCCTTCTGATGGGCACCCCGGCCAGCACAAACTCTTTTCCACAAACCCCGGCAAAATTCCGGCGCAAGTGGCTGCTCTCCCCGTTGTTTTTCATCATTGCCCTGACGGCAGGCTCCGCCTGGCTGCTGGCCACCTCATCGGGGCTCCAGTGGCTGGCATCCATGGCAGCCCGCAGCAGTGGCGGCACCTTTACCCTGCAGGGCACTGGCGGCACGCTGCTGGGGCCGCTGGGCGCACGGGTTCTGAGCTACAGGGATGGCAGCATGCGCGTCACCATTCGCGATATCCAGCTCGACTGGCGGCCTGCCGCACTGCTGGCGGGGCGGCTGGATATCGCAACACTGACGGCGCAAAGCGTCGAAGTGCTGTCGCCCCCGTCCGGCAAGCCACTGACGCTGCCTCAGGACTTGCGCCTGCCGCTGCCGCTTTCCCTCGACAAGATTGGAATTGCTTCATTGCAGGTGTTCAGCAAGATGGGAGGCAAGCCGGATTTTGCTGCAACCCGGCTGACCGCAAGACTGGAAAGCAACGGCCGCCAGCACCACCTGAGCGAGTTGCGCGCCAGCCTGGAGTACGGCGAGCTGAGTGCATCCGCCCAGATGGATGGCGCCCGCCCCTTTGCCCTTCAAGCCCGAGCGGATCTTGCCGGCCAAGGATCAAATCCAGCGCGCATCGCCGTCAACGCCAGCGGCAAGCTGGAAAATATCACCTTGAAGGCCCAAGGCAGCGGCGCGGGGCTCAGCGGGCAAGGTGAGGCGATATTGCAACCGTTCGCCCCTTTTCCACTCGCTGCGCTGACGCTCTCGGTGAACGGCCTCGATCCGCGCACCTTCTCGCCTGATGCGCCGCAAGCCAGCCTCGCGCTGCAGGCGCAACTGCGCCAGAATGCCGCCGGCCAGCTTGAGGGTGACGTGACAGCGAAAAACACCTCCCCTGCGCCCCTCGATCAAGGCGGCCTGCCCCTGCGCGAAATACACAGCCGAGCGACGCTTTCTGCCGAAAAATTGCAGTTTGATGCGCTGAACCTGATTCTGAGCGGTGGCGGACGCATCTCCGGACACTTCAACTGGCAATTGAAACAGGCAACGGGAGCCGCAAATCTGACCATCAGCCAGCTCGACCCGGCCGCACTGGATACACGGCTGCGCCCCGCCCGCCTCGCCGGCAAGGCCACGCTCAGCGGCGACACCCAGTCCCAGCACGGCTTGATCACCCTCGCTGACGGCAAACTGGGTCTGGATACCAGCCTGGTGCGCAGCGGCGACACCCTAACCCTGGACAGCCTGCGCCTCGTCCATGGCCAAGCGGCGCTCACCGGCCAGGGCCGGCTGGGTTTTGGCGGAGGACGGCCTTTTGCTTTCAAGGGCGAACTCCAGCACTTCGATCTCTCCGCTTTCCTGCAGGCGCCGCGATCGGATCTGAATGCCAAACTCGAACTTGCTGGCGAACTGACGCCCCAGGCAAATGGCACACTGAGTTTCACCCTGGCCAACAGTCAATGGGCAGGCCAGATTGTGAGTGGCGGCGGCCAGATCGATTTCAGCGGCATGAGCCGGTTTAACGGCAAAGCCGAGCTGCGGCTGGGCGACAATCTCCTCAATGCCCATGGCGCTTACGGCACACCAGGGGAACGGCTGGAACTGTCACTTGCCGCACCGGCGCTGTCCCAGCTCGGCCCTGGATTTGGCGGCGCGCTCAACGCCCACGCCATGCTGGCAGGCAGCCCGTCAAAACCGGATATTGCTTTCGAAATGAAAGGCAAGCATCTCATCCTGCCCGGCGGGCATCATCTGACCAGCCTCAGTGCCGGCGGCAGCCTGCGTGGTGAAGCGGTTAATTTCAAGATAGATGCCGCCGGTTACCGGAGAACAGCGGAAGTCCTGATGCAAAACCTGACGCTTGCCATTCAGGGCAGCCGTTTGCACCATGATTTCATGGTAAACGCACTGCTCGCCAATGATACAAATCTGGATTTGCACGCCTCCGGGGGGCTCACTGGCCCGGCACCGGGCTGGCGCGATGTGCAATGGCATGGCGTGCTGTCAAAACTCAGCGCCACCGGCCGGATACCCTTGCACCTTCTCGCCGCCACAACTGTCACGCTTGGCCGGGAGCGCATCTCGCTGGGCAAGGCCGAATTTACCGTGGCAGGTGGCAGGGCACAACTCGCCAGTACGGAATGGACACCCAGAAGCTGGAATAGCCGTGGCAGCTTCAATGCTATCGGATTGCGCCACATCAGCGCAGCAAGCGAAATCCAGAACACCCTGCGCCTAGCCGGTGATTGGGACATCTCGGCTGCGCCAAATCTGGCTGGCAAGCTTCGGATAAGGCGCGAAAGCGGCGACTGGATGCTGCCGGGAGACCAACCGCTTTCCCTGGGTATACAGGAGTTTCAGCTTAGCGCACAAGCCAGTGATAACCGCCTTTCTGCTGAACTGAAAGCGCGCGGTACACGCCTTGGCGAGTGGCGTGCCAATATTGCTCTCCCCCTGGCGCGAAGCGGTTCAGGCTGGACCGTACTGCCTGAATCGCCCCTCAACGGAAAAATACACATCGACGTGGCCGACCTCTCCTGGGTCGGACCTGCTCTCGATAGCAACATCAAGAGCAGCGGCCGTTTGTCCCTGGCTGCGGATGTGGCTGGCACCTTTGACCAACCCCATCTGCGCGGCCTGCTAAACGGCAATGATCTGGCCGTGACCTGGCTAGATCAAGGCATTCGGCTGCAACAGGGGAAATTAACAGCCCGACTCGATCAGACCCGGCTGCACATCGACCAGCTCAGCTTTGTTGCCCCGCATAATCCGCCGCCCCGTGACCGTTTGCTGGCAGGGCTGAAACTGGCAAAAGAGCCGGGCAACGTCACCCTGTCCGGCATGATTGACCCTATGGAAAAACGCGGCAATCTGGAACTGAATGCCAGCCGCCTGCCTCTCGCGCAACGTACGGATCGCTGGATTATCGCCTCCGGACATGGCCGCATCAGCTTCGAGCAGGACACCCTTACCCTCGGTGGAAAAATTACCGCCGACGCCGGCCTGATCTCGCAACCAGCGGCGGGCCGGCCTGAACTATCCGGCGATGTGGTGATCACCGGGCGACAGGCGCCTGCCCGCAAAGGGCCGCGCATCACCATCGATGCCATTCTGGATCTGGGCGAGCAATTCTATCTGCGTGCTTCCGGCCTGGAATCACGTCTGGCAGGACAGCTCCACCTGCAATCAACTTCCGCCCAGCCCCTGCGTGCCACAGGCACCATCGCCACCCACAACGCCACTTTCAAGGCTTACGGCCAGAACCTTGTTGTTGAGCGAGGCATCGTTAATTTCCAGGGTTCGCTCGATAATCCGGGCCTCAATATACTCGCCCTGCGCAAGAATCTTCCTGTGGAAGCCGGCGTGACGGTAAAGGGTACAGTGCGCAGACCAACAGTGAGGCTGGTATCCACTCCCAACGTGCCGGACCCGGAAAAACTCTCCTGGATCGTCCTTGGGCGCGCGCCCGATGCGGGCGGCACCGACACCTCGCTCTTGCTCACGGCAGCCGGGAGCATTCTGGGCGGACAATCTGGCGGCATCACCGGCCAGCTTGCCCAGGCACTTGACGTGGACGAACTATCCCTGAACCAGGCGCAAAATGGCGACCCCCTGGCCAGCCAGATCGTCACCGTCGGCAAGCGCCTTTCAGCGCGGGCCTATCTCAGCTACGAACAGGGATTGACGGCGGTGGCGGGCACCACCAAGCTCACCTACAGCCTGACCCCGAGGATATCCATCGTCACCCGGGCGGGCTCCGATAATGCCATCGATGTGCTCTACACGTTCCATTTCGATTGAGGCGCCGCTTCCGCATCACTTCGGCCAAACCGGGGCTATGCTATGATCAAGTTGAATCGGTATCGAGTGGTACGTGACCGCATGCTCTATCATTTCAGGCAAAAGGAGTAAATGGATCATGCAGCTAATCCTGATCTTCGGCATTGCCATTGCCATTGGCGCTGTCATGTTCGCCCTGCAAAACAACGTGCAGGTAACGGTCAACTTCGCCCTCTGGCGTTTTGACAGCTCCCTCGCCATGGTACTGCTGCTGGCACTGGGTCTGGGCGTGATCATCGCCGCCCTGTTGTCGTCGCCAACCGTGATCAGGCGGCAATGGACCGCATCCCGCCTGCGCCGGCAGATTTCCGGCCTGGAAGAAGAGAAGTCGGCGCTCGTACAACGTGTCAGGCAACTGGAACTCGAAGTTGCTCGCATCAGCCCCTCCCCCATTCCGGAAGCAGAAGAGCCGAAACCCTACGTCGGGCTCAAGACCCTGTTAACCTGCGGAAGCAGCAACAAATCCGAAGACAAATAGTCGCCGGGCCAGATACAGTAATCACTCATGGAATACGGATAACATGCACGAAAAATTAAGGAAAAAGATCATTCCATCCACAGCGGAGGCCGCCATGCCTGCACCTGCGAACACCATCGATATCATCCGGAACGCGGAGGTCGCCGTCACTTCCGAATCCGAAAATTCACCTCTGGATAATATCGTTGACGGCAGCACGGGGCCGGGCAGCTCACAGTGGGTGGCGGGGTCCACTGGACCTCAGACCCTGATTTTTAAATTCGACGCCCCCCAGAACATCACCGCGATCATTTATGAAATCGAGGAGCGGGAAATCGCGCGCACACAGGAAATCTGTTTCGAGGTTTCCACCGATTCCGGCGCCCGCTTCCGGGAAATTCTGCGGCACGAATATAATTTCAGTCCAGATGGGAGCACATTCCAAAGAGAGGAGCTGAAACTGGATCTTTCTCAAATCACAGACCTGAAAATGACCATCAAGCCGGACAAGGGAAACCTTAACTGCCGGGCGAGACTGAACCATATCGCATTCCAGGGGTAATCAGGGCCACGCCATGTTTACGCTACTGCCTTATTGACTGTGGCCAGAGGGTACACGCAGGACATGAGCCGATGACTTTCCTGCATCGTTATGTTGTGCAAGTTCACTGATCGACTCGTCACACATTACTCATTGCGGCCGCGATCCCGATCCCGATCCCGATCCCGGCCTCGCTCCTGCTCTTGTTCCTGCTTACGTTTTGGCTCACGCGTGGCGTCCTTGCCATACTGTCTTTCATCCCGGGCCTGTGATCTTGGCATTTGTTGATCACGCCGATCACGCTGCTCTGGAGACTGCCTGCGATTTTCAGCTTCCCCACGCCCCTGTTGTGGAGAGGCCGGAATGGATCTCTGAACATCTCTATCTCCCCTTTGCGGCGGCTGAGAGCGCGGGGTGGCTGAATCATCCTGCTGGCGCGGTGCAAAACGCTGCATATCGCGCTGCCTGTCACCTCTTTCTTCAGGCGCTCCCCGTCTTTCCTGCTGAGCAGGCGCTCTTTTCCATGCCCGCTCCTGATAGTGTTGCCGTACTACGGGGTCCCGCGGCTGGTAACGGTAATGCTGCTGCTGAAGCTCTTGCTGCTGTTCCATTTGTCGAGGATAGCGATCCCCTGAATACTGCCGCTGGTAGGCAGGCAACGGGGCTGCCGGAACAGCGCGCCGGTCCCATTTGTCCCAACCGTGCCGGCGCTGTTCCCATTCCCGGCCCCAGTGATGCCCCCAACGTGGCGGTGCATCCGGCCGCCACCCGAAGAAGTACGCAGGAGGCTGGCGGTAGAAGCGCACGGGGATACGCAGGACGAAGAGCGGCACAGCCTCTGGGCCCACAAGCCCCCAGGGCCCGTTGTACCAGGAACTCGCGTACCAGTTATCATCCTGGTAAACCCAGTACATGCTGTCGTAAAAGAAGAAGTTTGCGTCCAGCCGTGGGGCGTAGTAGACCGGGTAACCAGGCACCCGAACAAGTTCCGGGTATGCGGGCAGGTTGATTCCGATGCTTACATTTGGCAGTCCGATGCCAATGCTTACCTGAACAGCAGAATAAACCGATGAAGAAAGAAGCATCCCCAGTGCAACGAATAAGCAGCGAATTTTCAGCATTTTGTGGCCTCCAGTTCGATAAACAGAGTTGGAGTCATGGCCTGTCAACTGAATGTGACGCCGACTCTAACCATTTATATGCTACCCGCTTTTTGAAATCTTCCATGCACTATCGCATACGCACAATAAAAAACCCCTTGGATTAGCGCAAGGGGTTTGCTGGTTTTCGGATGGCTGCCGATAGTCGCGGAAAGACGCTATATCACTCCCACTCAATCGTTCCGGGTGGTTTGCCGCAGATATCATAAACAACGCGGTTGATCCCGCGCACTTCGTTGATGATGCGATTGGACACTTTCCCCAACAGCGTATAGGGCAATTCAGCCCAGTGAGCAGTCATGAAGTCCTGGGTCTGCACTGCGCGCAATGCGACCACATAGTCATAAGTACGGCCATCGCCCATCACCCCGACTGCTTTCACGGGCAAGAATACGGCAAAGGCCTGCGAGGTTTTCTCGTACCAGCCTGAAGCGCGCAACTCCTCGATGAAAATGGCATCGGCGCGGCGCAACAGATCAGCGTATTCCTTCTTCACTTCGCCCAGGATGCGCACCCCAAGACCCGGGCCGGGGAAGGGATGGCGGTACACCATGTCGTGCGGCAGTCCCAGGGCGATGCCCAATTCGCGTACCTCGTCCTTGAACAGCTCGCGCAGTGGCTCGCAAAGTTTGAGGTGCAGCGTGTCCGGCAGTCCGCCGACATTATGGTGAGACTTGATGGTATGGGCTTTCTTGGTCTTGGAACTGGCCGATTCGATCACGTCCGGATAGATGGTTCCCTGCGCCAGCCACTTGGCATTAGGCAGCTTGGCAGATTCGCTCTGAAACACCTCGACGAATTCACGGCCAATGATCTTGCGCTTTTGTTCTGGATCGTTCACCCCTTCCAGATGCTTCATGAATTCAGCGCTGGCATCGACGTGGATAACCTTGACGCCAAGATTATCCGCAAAAGTCTTCATCACCTGCTCGGCTTCGTTCAGGCGCAGCAGACCATTATCCACAAACACGCAGGTCAGTTGATCGCCAATGGCACGATGCAGCAACGCCGCCACGACCGAAGAGTCAACACCACCAGACAGACCGAGAATGACTTCATCCGAGCCCACTTCGGAGCGGATCTTGCCGATCGCTTCTTCCACGTAGTCGGGCATGTTCCAGTCATAGCCGCAGCCGCAAATGTCATGCACGAAGCGCTCGAAAAGTGCTTTGCCCTGCAGGGTGTGGGTCACTTCCGGATGAAACTGAACGCCGTAAAAATGGCGCGCTTCATCTGCCATGGCGGCGATGGGCGTTGAGGCATTGGAGCAGATTACCTTGAAGCCGCCCGGCAGCTCCGTCACCTTGTCGCCGTGGCTCATCCATACGTCGAGCAGGCCGTGGCCTTCCTCGTTGCTGCGGTCCTGAATATCGCGCAGCAGCGTGGAGTGACCTTGTGCCCGCACTTCGGCATAGCCGAACTCGCGGTGTGAAGCATTTTCCACTTTGCCGCCCAGTTGCGCTGCCATGCTCTGCATGCCGTAACAAATACCCAGCACGGGGACCCCAAGCTGGAATACCACGTCCGGAGCACGCGGGGTTTCTTCCTCATACACCGAGGATGGTCCACCGGAGAGAATGATGCCCTGCGGCTTGAATTTTCGGATGAACTCGGCGCTGACGTCGTAAGGATGCAGTTCGCAATAGACGCTGGACTCACGCACGCGGCGGGCGATCAACTGGGTATATTGGGAACCGAAATCGAGAATGAGGATTTTCTGGTGCATGGTAATTCCGTGAGGGGTGAGAAGTTAGGCGGGAGGGGGAAAAACGGAGAGGCAGGCTTTGCGCCTCACCCCTCACCCCTTTCGCCTCACGTTTTAATCAACGTGATAATTCGGTGCTTCCTTGGTGATCTGCACATCATGGACGTGCGATTCACGGATACCCGCATTGCTGATTTCCACAAACTCCGCCCGGGCGTGCATCTCGGCGATGTTTTTGCATCCGAGGTAGCCCATGCTTGAGCGCAAGCCGCCCATCAACTGGTGAATCACGGTCAGGACACTGCCTTTGTAGGGCACACGGCCCTCAATGCCTTCCGGCACCAGTTTGTCGGCATTGGCTTCATTGTCCTGGAAGTAGCGGTCCTTCGAACCCTGCTGCATCGCCCCCAGGCTACCCATGCCGCGGTAGGACTTGTAGGAACGCCCCTGGAACAATTCGATTTCACCCGGCGCTTCTTCGGTACCGGCAAACAGTCCGCCCAGCATCACCAGATGTGCGCCTGCGGCAATGGCCTTCGAGATGTCGCCGGAATAGCGAATACCACCATCAGCGATTAACGGGATACCCGTATCGCGCAACGCCTGTGCCACGTTGTCCACTGCGGTAATTTGCGGCACGCCGACACCCGCCACGATGCGCGTGGTACAAATTGAGCCGGGGCCGATACCCACCTTGACTGCATCAGCGCCATGGTCAACCAGGGCGAGTGCCGCAGAACCGGTAGCGATGTTGCCGCCAATCACCTGAACCTGAGGGAAATTTTTCTTGACCCATTGCACGCGCTCCAGCACACCCTGAGAGTGGCCGTGTGCCGTATCCACCACGATAACGTCAACACCGGCTTCCGCCAGCAATTCCACGCGCTCCTCGGTGCCGGCACCCACGCCCACAGCCGCGCCCACACGCAGACGACCCAGGCTATCCTTGCAAGCCAGCGGATGCTCGGTGGATTTCTGAATATCCTTGACTGTAATCAAACCGCGCAAAGCAAAATCGCTGTTGATAACCAGCACACGCTCAAGGCGGTGTTTATGCATCAACGCAAGCGCTTCCTCGCGCGATGCACCTTCCTTGACTGTAATCAGACGTTCACGCGGCGTCATGATATTCTTGATCGGCTGATCGAGGTTACTCTCGAAGCGCAGATCACGATTAGTGACAATGCCTACCACGAGGCCATTTTCCACAACCGGCAAGCCGGAAATCCTGTGCTGGCGAGTAAGCTGGAGAACATCGCGCACGGTCATGGAGGGCGAAATGGTAATGGGGTCCTTGACCACGCCACTCTCGAAACGCTTGACCATCGATACCTGAGCGGCCTGTTCCTTGGAAGTAAAGTTCTTGTGAACAATACCAATACCGCCCTCTTGAGCCAGGGCAATCGCCAGGCGGCCTTCCGTAACCGTATCCATGGCGGCGGAAACCAGCGGCAGATTGAGCGTGATTTCCTTGGTAAGCTGGGTGCTCAGGCTGACATCACGGGGCAATACGGAGGAGTGAGCGGGAATCAGCAGGACATCGTCAAAGGTTAGCGCTTTTTGAACGACACGCATGATTTTCTTATCCTTATTTACAAAGAAGCCATTATACGGGTTTGACCTGACACGGTAAACCAGCGCTCATGAACTGAAACGGGACATGCAGCATGGATGCCAGCCAAGTTTGACGAATTGACAGCAAACCATTATGTTACCTCCCTGCGCCAGATGCCAGAAATGTGCCCAAAGAAGCCCATACCTGCATCCGGCCTGAAAAACGGAAACAACATTCACTTACATGTCAGAGGAGTCGACACTTTATGCAAAAAATCATGCTCACGTTCGCAACAGCCGGTCTGCTGATCCTGAGCGGCTGCGCAAGCACCACGCCAGCAACTCCGGAAGCCGCCAAGGCCCCTGTCAAAACCGAAGCCCCTCAGGCACAACTGTCGGAAGAAGCAAAACAGGCGTTAGCCCGGGCAGAAGCAGACATCAAGACTGCACAGGAGAAAAAAGGCCTGTGGACAACCGCCCAGGATGCGTTGAAAAAAGCCAGGGAAGCTGCCAAGAAAAACGACAGTGCGGCAGTCATTAAATATGCCAAAGAAGCCAGTGAAGGCGCGAAGCTAGGCATCGCACAAACACAATATCCTCGCACCACAATCAGTAAATAGTTAATTATTAAAATTAAAAAAGGGAGCCCAGGCTCCCTTTTTTAATTGCACATTGTTTCAGAACACGCCGGCAAGCCAGATCTCCACGCCACGGTGAGGCACTATCGAGGCAGCGGGAATGTTCTCATGCGTGCGCCACGCCTGCACGGCTTCCCGCTTATCCTGCCCCGTTACCAGAAACCAGACCCTTGCGGCATGACTGAGGCGCCAAGCGCTGAGAGAAACGCGATCCAGCGGCGGCTTTGGCGCATCATGCACTGCGAGCACCGCTGCCTGTGTTTCTTCCCTGCCCCATTCCTGCCCCGGAAACAGGCTAGCCGTATGTCCATCCTGTCCCAAGCCCAACAGTACCAGATCGAAATTTTCAATCTCTTCCAACACGGTCGAATACCGCAATGCTGCTGCTTCGGCTCCCAGTTGCACCGGAATCCGGTGGATCTGGGCATCTGGAATAGGCACATGTCCAAGCCAGCATTCACCGGCCATCACGCTATTGCGTTCCGGATCATCAACAGGCAAACAACGTTCGTCACCAAAATAAACATGCCAGGCCCGCCACTCGGTATGGATATGGCGCAAGTGCTGATACACCGCCCGGGGTGTGCCTCCTCCGGCCAGAACAATGCTGAAAGCACCCTGGCGGGCAATGGCCTCAGCCGCTACACGTTCGATGCCTTCAGCAGCACGCTGGTAAAGCAGCGCGACATCGGGATATTCATGCCATATACAGATCTGAGGAAACACCACATGACCTCATTTTTTCAGAATTGATGGGGGGGCGGGAGATTGAGCAGGGCAACTTGAGTACAGCGGAGATTTACAACCAGCGACAGGCTGTTTCAAACTTGTGTAGCAGTCGCCGCCAAAACGCCACCCAGGCGGTGGCGCAGTTTCTGCGCCACACGCCAGACGAACCACCCACGCTTTATCCAGCTAAAAGCCTTGCGAGGCCTTAATGCAACCAGCAGGCCAACGCCCCCGGCCACCAGCGCCGGATGCTGCTGCAGGTAACGCACGGCCATGACACCCTTGTCAGCAATGGCGCAACCGGTCTTCAGAGGCGACAGCTTGCGGGAAAACTCAGAACGTTGAAGAGCCGCAAGGGCAACCAGCCGTTCACGACGTTCGGCCAGTTCGATCAGTCGCTTGCTCATGGGCGCAAGTGCTCCTGATCCTTGGAAAGCTCGGCAAGACTCACCGAAAACAATTTAGAGCCACTGCGGGCTTGTTTCAGCGCCATGACAAGAGCAGATACCCCGACACCCAGGAACAGCAGAGTAAACATACCGAGCACCAGCAGGCGATGGCTTTCCCAGAACGCTACAGTCAGCAGCACCGCGGCAAAAACAATCCCTAGCCCGATAAAAAAAAGCGCCGCAACCCCCAGCGCTAGCAGGGAGAGGAGGCGCTCTTTTTCTTCCGCCAGTTCGGTGGAAAAGAGGTCAATGCGGGTGCGGATAATCGCCACGCCGCCAGCGGCCAGACCCTTGACCGCATCAAAAAGGCTGGAATGGCTACCGCTCCCGGGTGTAGGGCCGCCAGACATCAGATCAGCGGCGACCCACCAGCAGGCCGATAATGAACCCCGCACCTGCGGCGATACCTACAGCTCTCCAGGGATTGGCACGAACATAGTCATCGGTCGCCTTGGCCGCAGCCTTGGTGCGTTCGACAATAGCGGCTTCAGCCCTCGCAAGGCGGAGTTTTGCATTACGCAGATTCTCTTCTGCCTTGACCCGGATTGCTGCGATCTTTTCACCCGCCTGATCAGCTGTTGCACGTAACAACTCTTCGGTGTCCGCGATGACAACTTTCAGATCAGCCACCAGCTTTTCGCGTGTTACTACATCCATCATTTCATTGTCTTCGATTTCGGTGTACATGGCAGTCTCCGCTTTAGTGTTGATGAACCCATGCCATTAGATTACTCGTTTGGTGACGCTGAATCAACCGCCATTCAAGGCCTAGGGAGCAGTCGTTTTTTTTGCGGATTGCCTGAAAGGGGTCTTTTTTGTCACCCGTGGCGTGCGTGGAGGTTGCGAACGCGATTTGCGCTCCGCACTCTGCTTGTCGACAACGGGAGCCGCCTTGCGCCCTTCTCCCTGCCTCGGCGCTTCCGGCAGGGCAATGCCCGCCCAGTGCAACACCTCCACCACCTGCGCGGGCTCCAGCTCAAGCCAGCGGCCACGCTTGACCCGGGATGGCAGGCTCAGGATGCCGAAGCGAACGCGCATCAGGCGGCTCACGGTCAGCCCCATCATTTCGAACATACGCCGCACTTCCCGGTTTCTGCCTTCCTTGAGCACGCCGCGATACCAGTGATTGCTGCCTTCCCCGCCTTCGTCCACCAGGCTCTCAAATCTGGCCGGACCATCTTCCATCTGGATGCCCTGGCGCAGCTGTTGCAGCTGGTCCGGCGTCAGTTCTCCGCGCGTGCGCACCGCATATTCACGTTCCACCTCGAAACGGGGGTGCATGAGGTGATTCGCCAGCTCGCCTGAAGTGGTAAAGATCAGCAAGCCGCTGGTATTGAAATCCAGCCGCCCCACCGCAATCCATTTGCAACCACGGATTTGCGGCAGCATGTCAAACACGCTTTCGCGTTTTTCCGGGTCATCTCGACTGACAATTTCACCATCCGGTTTATGATAAAGCAGGATTTTTGGCAGTTTGGATGCCATGCGAAAGCGCACAGGGCGGCCATTGACCTTGACCAGGTCTTCTTCATCAATTTGTGCGCCGATTTCGGCCACCTGGCCGTTGACCGTCACTTTCCCGCCACGAATCAATTCTTCCATTTCGCGGCGCGATCCCAGGCCCGCCTGGGCCAGCATTTTATGTAATCGTTCAGACATTTTCTTCAATTCCGGCAGCGTTATTCAAAGCAGCCAATTCTTCCAATGGAGGCAATTCACCCAGCGAACGCAGATTAAGGTCATCCAGAAATTTTCGTGTAGTCGCATACAAAACCGGGCGCCCCGGCACGTCACGATTCCCTACGCCATCAATCCAGCCGCGTTCTTCCAGTGATTTTATTACATACGTGGAAACCGCCACCCCGCGAATTTCTTCGATATCGCCGCGCGTCACCGGCTGACGGTAAGCGATGATTGCCAGCGTTTCCATCACCGTCCGCGAATAGCGCTGGGGCTTCTCGGGATTCAGCCGCTCCAGATATTTCTGGAATTCCGGCCTGGTCTGGAAACGCCAGCCGCCTGCCACGCTGGCCAACTCAACGCCACGCCCGGCCCAGTCGCGGCGCAGTTCTTCGAGCAATTTACGCAAAATTTCCGAACCCAGATCCTCGTCAAAGAGTCTGCTCAACTGGCTCAAGGTCAACGGCTCCTGGCTGGAAATCAGGGCGGTTTCCAATATAATTTTTATTTCATTCAGGGGCATCATTCCAAATCAGCACCCGTACCAGCCAGCTTAACATAGATCCCCGAAAATGCTTCCGCCTGGCTGATTTCCACCAGCGACTCGCGCCCCAGTTCAAGCAGAGCGAGAAAAGTAACCACCACTTCCGGCAAGCCTTTGCCGGCCTCAAACAGCGCCTCGAACTCGACGAACCCCCTCCCCTGAAGCCGGCGCAGGATAAGGCTCATGTGCTCGCGTACCGACAGCTCTTCGCGCGTCACGCGATGATGGCGATGCGCCCTTGCGCGTGCCGCCACGCCCAGCCAGGCCTGACGCAAATCTTCAGGACTCACTTCAGGCAGGCGTTTCTCGATGCTCTGCTCCAGCCACACCTGAACCAGCGCAAAATCGCGTCCGGCCTGAGGAAGCGCGTCCAACTGCTGCGCCGCCAGCTTCATGCGTTCATATTCGAGCAAGCGGCGCACCAGTTCGGCGCGCGGGTCCTGCTCTTCATCCTGATTAGCAACCGGACGTGGCAACAACATGCGCGACTTGATCTCGATCAGCAAAGCTGCCATGAGCAGGTAATCCGCAGCCAGTTCGAGCTGTTTCTCGCGCATCACATCCACATACTGCATGTATTGCCTGGTCACTTCCGACATCGGAATATTGAGCACATCGAGATTCTGGCGCCGGATCAGGTACAGAAGCAGGTCCAGCGGCCCCTCGAATGCATCGAGAAAAACCTCCAGCGCATCAGGCGGGATATAAAGATCCCGTGGCAGCTCAACCATCGCTTCGCCGTAAACCCTGGCGACAGAATAATTTTCCATCACGGACTCACTCCTCACTCCTCACTCCTCACTCCTCACCCAATTATGCCTATTTTTTACGCATGCCGCCTTTCTAATAGCGTCTGCACCTTCTGGTATAATTTCGGGCTTCGAATTACACACATAAAGAAACACACATGGAAGCAGAACAGCTTAATGCCATCGAAAACCATCTGGCTGACCTGACGAAGCGCAGCCAGGACCTTCGGGGGTATCTTTGACTACGAAGTCAAGCAGGAGCGCCTGACCGAAGTCGTCCAGCTGCTGGAAGACCCGGCCATCTGGAACGATGCCAAGCGCGCCCAGGATCTGGGCAAGGAACGGCGCGAATTGGAAAATGTCGTCGACACCCTGACACGGCTGGATCAGTCGCTACGGGATTCCAGCGAGCTCTTTGACATGGCGCGCGAGGAAGGCGATGACGATTCCCTGGCCAGCATCGAAAGCGATGCCGGTGAGCTGGAAAAAATCGTCGGCGGCATGGAATTCCGCCGCATGTTCTCCCACCCCATGGACCCCAACAACTGCTTCCTCGATATCCAGGCCGGTTCCGGCGGTACCGAGGCGCAGGACTGGGCTTCCATGCTGCTGCGCATGTACGTGCGCTACTGCGAGCGCAAGGGCTTCAAGACCGAAGTGCTGGAAGAATCCGAGGGCGAGGTCGCCGGTATCAAAAGCGTTTCACTCAAGATCAGTGGCGAATATGCCTTCGGTTATCTGCGCTCGGAATCCGGCGTGCACCGCCTGGTGCGCAAATCGCCGTTTGATTCCGGCAACCGCCGCCACACTTCCTTTTCCAGCGTATTCGTCTATCCCGAGGTGGATGAATCGATCGAAGTGGAAATCAATCCGGCCGATCTGCGGGTGGACACCTACCGCGCTTCCGGTGCCGGCGGGCAGCACATCAACAAGACCGATTCGGCGGTCCGCATCACCCACTTGCCCACCAACATCGTGGTGCAGTGCCAGAACGACCGCTCGCAGCACCGCAACCGCGCTGAAGCCATGGCAATGCTGAAAGCGCGTCTGTATGAACTGGAACTGCGCAAGCGCAATGAGGAAAAACAGAGCATGGAAGATTCCAAGACCGATATCGGCTGGGGTCACCAGATCCGCTCCTACGTGCTGGACCAGTCGCGCATCAAGGATCTTCGCACCAACCACGAAGTCGGCAATACCCAGGCAGTCCTGGATGGCGACCTCGACGACTTCATCGAAGCAAGCTTAAAACAAGGGGTGTAATATTTCCGCCTTATCTGGGAGATCACTATGTTCCTGAAATCAGTCACTATCCAGCATTACAAAAGCCTAGCGGAAGTTGAGATCGCAGACCTGAAACCATTGACTTTGCTGGTGGGTGCAAATGCGGTCGGAAAAAGCAATATCGTGGATGCACTCAAATTCATTCGCGACATTGCCGTAGACGGGTTGGACCACGCAATGAGCACCCGTGGTGGCATAGGCATCATTCGTCAATATTCTCCTACGCGTCCGTTCCAGATTTCAATTAAAGTTAATTTCATTCAACTGTTTGACAATGAAGAACTGCATGATGGCAGCTATGAAATCACCATTTCAAGCTTGAAAGGGGGTAATTACCGAGTTGAGCACGAGGCTGCTACATGGTGGGATGAGGTCACTCATTTTATTGAGCCCGAAAATACGTGGGTAAACGAAGGGATATCCCAAAGCTCATTCACACGAAATGCGTTGGGAGAAGTTCGATTTAATAAGGATTCGGATGAACCCCAATTCCCTCAAGATGTGGCGGTACTAGGCACACGGGTATATCACATACATCTTCTCAGTTCGTTCTTTTCCCGCTTTCGTTTTTCAACCATTTTCCCCAACACGCTACGCGAACCCTCTCGCCCCGATACCGATCGTGCATTGAAAGAGTCTGGCCAAAATTGGGCTTCCGTACTAAAAGCGCTGAAAAAGACCACCGCAGGCCGGCAATCTCTAGAACGCATCAAGGAAACGATGCAAGTGGTTATGCCAGCGCTACAGGACGTAACAGTTAAAAGCGTGGGTGGTTATCTAGTTCCCCAGTTCAGAGTTCAAGATAACGACGATGCCAATGCCCACGATTTTGACCCGGTTCAGCTATCCGACGGCACATTGCGGATTTTCGGCATCCTGCTTGCCTTATATCAAACCCCACCGCCGCCCTTCCTTGCATTGGAGGAGCCTGAACAAACGGTACACCCCGCCATTCTCGCCACGCTCGCCGAGGCCTTCCGAGAAGTATCCGAACATACCCAAATATTCGTTACCAGCCATAGCCCGCACTTCGTGGATTTTTTCCAGCCGGAAGAAATTCGAGTGGTATCCATGGAAAAAGGCAAAACACTTGTTTCCCCCATCCGGCGTGCGCAAATGGAATCGATCAAGGAACGCTTGATTTCCCTTGAGGAATTAATGATGTCAGAAGGCTTGCAACCGGAGATGCTATGAACCGGATCTTGCCCATTGTCGAAGGTGATGGCGACCTGAAAGCAGTTCCCATATTGCTTCGCAACCTACTGACTTTTCATGGCTTACATGAAACTCAAATTCTGCCACCGCATAAGCGCGGCGAACTACCAAAAGTGACAGCAGGATTTGACAATTATTTCCGTATGGCGCTAAAAGAAAATGCCGCCATATTGCTGGTGCTCGATTTCGACTGCGAGTATTGCGATTGTCCTTATCAGGAGGCTGAAAAACTCTACCGGCGCGCGCAATCCATCCGAAATAATTGGCCATTCAAAATCGCATTTCTAGTCAAGGAATTTGAAAGTCTATTTTTGGCAGAGACACAAGCTGCAAAAAATGTTCTCTCACTGCCCCCTGACACCGGGTTTCCCGAAAATCCAAGAGCTATTCGCGATGCCAAGGGCTGGCTAAGTAAGGCACTTCCAAAGGGTTCATCCTACAAACCAACTGTTCACCAAGCCAAAATTACCGCTCACCTCAAGTTCGAAAAATTGCGCGATACATCATCGGATTTTCGGCATCTGGAAAATGCGCTACTTCATCTTGCACGAACAAATCCGGCTTAATTTTTCAACTTTAACATTTTAATTCAAGCAGATACTACCATGTCTAATGAGAATCAGATCATCACCCCTCCACAGGACGAAAACCAGATCATCGCCGAGCGCCGCGCCAAGCTGGGCGAGCTGCGCAAGGAAGGCATTGCTTTCCCCAATGACTTCGACCGCACCCACATGGCGTCGGATTTGCAGTTTCTGTATGGCGACATGCTGAAGGAAGACCTCGACGGCCAGAACATCGAGGTTGCCGTCGCCGGACGCATGATGCTCAAACGCGTCATGGGCAAGGCCAGCTTTGCCACGGTGCAGGACATGGGCGGCCGCATCCAGTTCTACATCAATGACGAGGGCGTGGGTGCAGAGGTGCATGAAGCCTTCAAGCGCTGGGACATGGGCGACATCATCGCCGCGCGCGGCACCCTGTTCAAGACCAACAAGGGCGAGCTTTCCCTGCGTGCCAGCCAATTGCGCCTGCTGACCAAATCCCTGCGCCCGCTGCCGGAAAAATTCCACGGCCTGACCGACCAGGAGCAGAAATACCGCCAGCGTTACCTCGACCTGATCACCAACGAGGAAACGCGCAAGACCTTCATGGTGCGCTCCAAGGTAATTCAGGGCATCCGCACCTTCCTGGTCGAACGCGGCTATCTGGAAGTGGAAACGCCGATGATGCACCCGATTCCGGGCGGCGCATCGGCGCGCCCCTTCAGCACCCATCACAACGCCCTGGACATGGAACTGTTCCTGCGAATTGCACCTGAACTGTATCTCAAGCGCCTGGTGGTGGGCGGCTTCGAAAAGGTGTTCGAGATCAACCGCAACTTCAGGAACGAAGGCCTCTCGACGCGCCACAACCCCGAATTCACCATGATCGAGTTTTACGAGGCCTACCGCGATTACAAATACCTCATGGATCTCACCGAGAACATGCTGCGCGACGTGTCGAAATCCGTTCTGGGGCATGCCGTGGTGCAATACCAGGGGCACACCATCAACCTGGCGCAGCCTTTCGACCGCCTCACCGTCATCCAGGCCATCCAGAAATATCACGCCGGCAGATACAGCGATGAACAGTTGCACGACCGCGGCTTCCTGCTTGCCACGCTCAAGGAAATGAACGCCGCGCATCACCCCACCGATGGCGTGGGCGGCCTGCAGCTTTCCCTGTTCGAGGAAACCACCGAACATCTGCTGATCCAGCCCACTTTCATCATCGACTACCCGGCGGAGACCTCCCCGCTGGCGCGCCGCAACGACCAGAATCCGGGCATCACCGACCGTTTCGAGCTGTTCATCGTGGGGCGCGAACTGGCCAATGGTTTTTCCGAGCTCAACGATGCGGAAGACCAGGCGGAACGTTTCATGGACCAGGTGCGTCAAAAGGAGTCAGGAGATGCGGAAGCCATGCATTACGATGCGGACTACATCCGCGCCCTGGAATACGGCCTGCCGCCCACGGCCGGCGAGGGCATCGGAATCGACCGGCTGATCATGCTGCTGACTGACAGCCCCAGCATTCGCGACGTCATCCTGTTCCCGCAAATGCGCCTGGAATAGCAAGGGCAGCATTTGTAGCCACACAAAGGAGATTCAATCATGACTGCCTCCCTGCCCCGTATTACCCGGCTTGTGGTTACTGCTGACGTGCTGCAGGGCCTGAACGCGACTATTCCTGCATTTTGCACTCAGAAGGGCTGAGTGCCCGGCATGAAACATATCGAGCTGTCCATTGCGGGCATGACCTGCGCCGCCTGTTCCACCCGGCTGGAGCGCAATCTCAACAAGCTCCCCGGTGTCACCGCGGTGGTCAACCTTGCGGCTGAAAAAGCGCGCATTGAATTTGACGAGAATCTGAACACCCCGGCTGATTTCGTCACGGCCATCGCAAAGTCTGGCTTCACCGTACCGCTCAACTCCACCGAATTGCAGATCACCGGCATGACTTGCGCCGCCTGCGCCACACGCATCGAAAAAGTCCTGAACAAGCTCGATGGCGTGGAGGCCACGGTCAATTTTGCCACGGAGAAGGCGCATATCCGCTACCAGCCAGCTCTGGCAACAATTTCCACCCTATCCGATAGCATACGCAAGGCCGGATATGACGCCTACGAAATCGCCGGCACCAGCCGCGCCGCGGAAAAGGCGCGCAAGGAGACGCAATTCAGGGCCGAGCGCCGCATGTTCTGGATCGCGCTCGCACTGACCCTGCCGCTCATCGCCCAGATGCCCTACATGTTGTTCGATGCGCACGCCGACCTGTTGCCGCGCTGGCTCCAGTTTGCGCTGGCCACACCGGTGCAGTTCTGGGCCGGCAAGCGCTTTTATGTCGGCGCCTGGCATGCCTTGCGCGGCGGCGGCGCCAACATGGATGTGCTGGTGGCGCTCGGCACCAGCATGGCCTGGCTGTTCAGCACCGTCGTTACGGCATGGAGCCTGCCGCAGCATGTTTATTTCGAAGCCGGAGCGGCAGTCATCACCCTGGTGCTCATGGGCAAACTGCTGGAAGCCCGCGCCAAGGCCAGGACCTCCTCCGCCATAGAAGAACTGATCAAGCTGCAGCCGCGCACGGCCTGGGTGGAACGCGACGGCGTCATGGTGGAAGAAAAAATCGAACAGGTTCAGACAGGCGACATCTTCGTGGTGCGCGCCGGCGAAAACATCCCGGTGGATGGCGAAGTCATCGACGGCCGCTCCAGCGTGGTCGAAGCCATGCTCACCGGCGAAAGCATGCCCGCCGGCAAGACCCCGGGGAACAAAGTATATGCCGCCACGCAGAACCAGGAAGGCATGCTGCGCTGCCGCGCCACCGGCGTCGGCTCCCACACCCTGCTTGCCGGCATCATCCACATGGTGGAGCAGGCGCAAGGCTCCAAGGCGCCGATCCAGCGCCTGGCGGACACCATTTCGGGCATCTTCGTGCCAGCGGTCGTCACGGTCAGCCTGGTGACCTTTGCGCTCTGGCTATGGCTGGGCGGCAGCTTTACCATCGCGCTGGTCAACGCGGTCGCCGTGCTGGTGATTGCCTGCCCCTGCGCCCTCGGCCTCGCCACACCCACGGCCATCATGGTCGGCACCGGTATCGGGGCCAGGATCGGCATCCTGGTGAAAAACGCCGCCGCCCTCGAAAGGGCAGAAAAAATCCGTACCCTGGTAGTCGACAAGACCGGCACCCTGACCGAGGGCAAGCCCACGCTCAGCGACATCCTGCCAATGGAACCGCACTCGTCAAAGGATTTGCTGCGCCTTGCCGCCGCGCTGGAACAGGGTTCACAGCACCCGCTGGCGCAGGCCATCCTGGCTCGGGCAAAATCCGATGCACTCGAACTCCCGGCCATATCCCAATTCCAGTCCATCTCCGGTAAAGGCGTGAGCGCTGAAATCGACGGCACAGGTCATTATCTGGGCTCCCCTCTCTTCATCACTGAAAACGGCCTGATACCGAATGCCGAAATTCTGAGCAAGATGCAAGCGCAAGGCAAAACAGTCGTCATCGTGGCAAACAAATCAACCATTCTGGGATATATCGCGATCTCCGATCCATTGCGCGCCAGCTCGGCCCAGGCCATCGCACGGCTACAGAAATTGGGGATAGAAGTCATCATGCTCACCGGCGACAATCTCGCCACGGCACAGGCTATCGCTCGCGAAGCCGGGATAAAGCGCTTCCGCGCCGAAGTGCTACCCCAGCACAAGGCAGAAGAAGTCCAGAAAATCAAGGCGCAAGGTGCCGTGGTCGGCATGGTGGGAGACGGCATCAATGACGCCCCCGCACTTGCCGCGGCAGACGTCAGCTTCGCTATCGGCGCGGGCTCCGACGTGGCAATCGAAGCAGCGGACATCACCCTGATGCGCAATGACCTGAACAGCGTGGCCGATGCCATCAGCCTGTCGCGCGCCACCCTGGGGAAAATCCGCCAGAACCTGTTTTTTGCCTTCATCTACAACGTGCTCGGCATCCCGCTGGCCGCCTTCGGGATGTTGAGCCCGGTGATTGCCGGGGCGGCAATGGCCATGAGTTCGGTATCTGTGGTAAGCAACTCGCTGCTGCTGAAAAAATGGAAGCCTAAGGCTTAGGCGCAACATCTTTGTGCTCCGTTTCCAGTATTTTACGGAAACGTCGAACTCCATTTTTTCAACCTGCCTCACGTGAGTATTTTGTGGGCAGAGATGTGGATAAAATAAAAAAGCGCCCCAGCGGGCGCTTTTTTACTACAGTACTGGCGGAGAGGGCGGGATTCGAACCCGCGTTAGGATATTATCCTAAACACGCTTTCCAGGCGTGCGACTTAAACCGCTCATCCACCTCTCCTGAAGGAAGGCGGCAATTATATGGGTGAACAGGGCTTTCGTCCAGCCTTACCTGTTGCTCAATATCCGGATTGTTACTGCTCCGGCTCCCATGGTTGTAATTCGTAGCGTGCCGGCTGGCCAATGTAATACAGCACCACACCACAGCTGGCGAGGAAAAAGATGATGGCGAGCAGACTTGCAACCACCGGGTCGGAGCCTCCTCGTATGGGGTAAACGTAGGCAAACATCAATATAGTTGCAATGGAACCCACAAAAGACAGCACGGAAAATCCAAATGCTATTTTTTTACCGATACTTCTCTTCAATGTGCTTCTCCCTTCATTTGCCAGTTTAACTGCATGGGGCGAACTTCAGCCCGCCCTGCAACCCGGATTCCCGTCTGTTCCGGCCTAGTATGCGCTATTCCTAGCTACCGTAAAAATGTTTAACAAAGGGTTTGCGAAATTCCTGGTGACAGTTGTAACAACTGGTCTGAAGTGTCTGGAAAGCATTGATTACCGCCCGCCCATCCCCGTTCTTAGCGGCTTGAGCCAGTACATGCGCTGCGTTATGGGTTTCTCCATCATAGGACTTGAATTTCCCCATTTTACTGCCCATGAAACCGATGATGCGTGTTTTCTCGGCAACGGGTGGCTGCGGGTGTTCGCCGATCAAAGGGGCCGTTTTCTCGACCAATGCCCAGTCTTCTCGGGAAATACCATCAGTGATGGTCTGCATGTGCTTGCCCAGGTCTTTCATGACTTTCTGAAGCGCCAGGGGTTCGGCGCCCGGGTTGACGTTTTCGGCAATGGCACTTTGGCTTGCCGCGCCCAGGATAAGCGCTGCCAGAAGGGTCGAAATTGCAGCAGAAGATAATTCCATGGTTTCAATTCTCCAGTTTCAATATTAACAAAATCATTCAAACGCCCGTCCTTCGCCGGCCTCTTCATGCGTACGGCCATCGCGGATGTGATAAATGCGCCTGAAGGTCGGGATGATTTTTTCGTCGTGCGTGACGACGATGATGGCGGTTTGATATTGCTGAGCCATCCTGTTGAGGATGCGGATAACGGCCAGCGCCCGCTCGCTGTCGAGCGGTGCGGTGGGTTCGTCGGCAAGGATGACCGGAGGGCGGTTGACCAGCGCGCGGGCAATGGCAACACGCTGTTGCTCACCCCCGGAGAGCTGCGACGGCATGGCCTTGGCGCGATGTGCGACATCCAGCGCTTCGAGCAGTTCGAGCGCGCGCTGGCGCGATTCTGCATTGGGACGCCCGGCCAGCATGGGCAGCAGGGCGACATTGTCAGTCACATCGAGAAAGGGGATCAGATACGGCGCCTGAAACACGAAGCCTATTTTGTCGCGGCGCAAAGCGCGCAAATCCTTGATCTTCCAGCCATCCTGGTAAATGACGTCGTTGCCCAGCTTCATGCTCCCGCCACTGGGCTCGATCACCGCACCCAGACACTTGAGCAGGGTCGTCTTGCCGGAACCGGACGGCCCGACCAGCCCCACCACCTCGCCGGGTGCGACCTGCATATCCACGCCCCGGAGCGCATCGACGGCGGTATCGCCAGCGCCGTAGCGCTTCCTCAGCCCCTCGATATGGATGCCGTTATTAAGTCCGTCAGCCACCGATCGCCTCCGCCGGATCAACCTTGAGTGCCGCACGAATCGCCAGCACGCTTGCCAGCGCGCAGATGATCAGCACCGCAGCGAAACCGCGTGCCGCATCGCCGGGTTCGAGCAGGACATATTTGGGAAACATTGGCGCCCAGAGAGTGGCGGAAATCTTGCCCACCACAAAACCGATAAAACCGAGGCCCAGGGCCTGTTGCAGGATCATGCCGGCGATGGTGCGATTGCGCGTGCCTATCAGTTTCAGCACCGCGATTTCGCGAATCTTGCCCAGGGTCAGGGTGTAAATGATGAAGGCCACGATAGCCGCGCTGACGATGGCGAGAATCACCAGAAACATGCCGATCTGCTTGGATGAGGTAGCAATGAGCTTGGCCACCAGGATTTCCTCCATCTGTGCGCGTGTATAGACCTGCAAGCGCTTCCAGCGGCGGATGGGCTCAGCCACCTCTTCTGCTGCATGGCCGGGCTTGATCTGCACCAGCACCGCGTTCACAAAGGAATTGTTGCTCTGCGAGGCAATCACCGCATCCAGCAGGCCCGGCACGCCGGGACGGTTGAATGCCGGGTTGGCCGCAGTACGGCGGCGCTGCTGGATAATGACATCATTGTCCTTCAGGAACTGGGCTTCCTGGGCGTCCTTGAGCGGGATGAACACCATCGGGTCGCCGCTCGACGACACCATGCGTCGCGTCAACCCAACCACGGTGTAATGATTGCGGCGAATCTGGATGCGCTCGCCGAGCTTGAAACCCGTCGCCATATCGGCCACGGCCTCGTAATGTCCGCGGGTAATCTGGCGCCCGGCAACCAGATAAGCAGGTTCGCCCGGCTCGCCCGGAACAATGCCGACAGCCATGGCCCGGACATCGCGTTCACCAAGACGCACCTGCATGGTCAGATAGGTCACATTGGCTGCACGCGCCACGCCCGGCATGCCGAGAATGCCGCGATAGACATCGTCGTAAATGCTCGACGGCTCTGCATAAGGGCCGAGGGTATCCTTTTGCACCACCCACAGATCCGCGCCACTGTTGCCGAGCAACACCTTGGCGTCATCCACCATGCCGCGATACACCCCGGCCATGGTGAGCGTCACGCCAATCAACAGCCCCAGCCCGATACCGGTAAACACGAATTTGCCCCAGGCATGCAGGATATCGCGCCCTGCCAGGCTGATCATGGCGCTACCAGATGATCGACAATCTTGATGCGGCTCCGCGAATTGATTTCGCGCTGGCTGTACACCACTACGCGATCACCGGCCTTGAGCCCCTGCGTGATCTGCACCCGGCCATCCAGATCCGAGGCACCCGTCTGCACCGGCACAAAACTGAGCTCATCGGATTCGACCAGCCAAACGCCGATTTTGCCATTCTGGCGTTTCAGTGCGGCATTCTGCACCACCGGAGCAGCCGGCAATTCGGGCTGTGCCACCGTGACTTCTGCCAGCTCACCAACAGGTGGGAGCGATTCAGGTGCGTTAACGAAAACCACCTTGGCCAGGGCTTCTTCGGTTACAGCATCCGCGCGCGGTTCCACCCGCTCCACCCGGCCCGCCATTTTTTGCTGGGCCTGCGAGCGCAGCACGATGGTAGCGGGCAGCGCAGCGCGCAGGCCGGATGCGCGTAATTGATCAAAGCGCACATTGACCCACAGACTTGCAGGGTCGATCACCTCCACCACTGCCTGCCCCGCCACTACAGTCGTGCCTGATTCGGCATTGCGCGCCACCACCAGGCCACTCACCGGCGCAAGCAGGCGCAGGTTGGCGCGTTGCTGGATCATGCCATCCCGGTCGGCGCGGATGCGCGCCATATCCTGCCGGGCCCCGTCCCTGTTGGCGCTGGCAGAGGCGAAGGCGGCTTCAGTCACAAGGCGCTCCTGTCGTTTGGCTTCGACCGCTTCATCGCTGACAAAGCGCTTCAGCAATAATTGTTCATAACGGCGCACCTGGGCTTCGGCATACGACTTCCGCGCTGTCGTGTCTCGCACCTGGGCTTCGGATGCGAGCACGGCAGCCTGCGCCCGGGCAAGTGCCGCCTGCTGCGAGCTCACACGTTCATCCAGATCCACCGGGTCCATTTCAGCCACGACCTGGCCGGCCTGAACCCGGTCACCCACCTGCACGCTGACCTGTCTGACCCGCCCGGAGACTGTCGGACCGATCAGGTAGGCGTAGCGTGCCTCGACCGTGCCGACACCGAACAGGGAAGGCGAAACGGTTTCCTGCCGTACGCTCTGCACCGTGACGGGAACAGGCGCCAATGGCCCGGAACGCAGGGCTACATAAGCAAACAGCGCCACTAGCAGGACGATAAAAACGATCAGGGAAAGCTTGCGCCGGTTGGCGAATAATTGTTTCATTAAGTTTTCTCAATCCCATGGCGAAAGATGGCAAATACATTCGGCGCTTCCACCAGCATATGCCTGGTGTTTCCTGCCAGTATGGACTGCATGACCAATCCCTGGATCATGCCGATGAACAGGGTGGAAGCAGCGTCAACATTCACCTGCGCGTCCAGCTCGCCGCACGCCCTGCCAGCTTCAATCAAGCCTGCCAGACGCTCCGCATAACGACTGGTCAGGGTGCGCGCCATGCGTTTGGCCACTGAATCCGCGGGGCGCTGCAATTCACCAAACATCATGCGCGGAACACCGGGATGCATGGCAACGAATTCGATATGCGCCAGGAAAACAGCTTCCAGCGCCGCCAGAGGGCTTGCAGCCGAATCGACAGCCTGATCCACACGCGCCATCAGGCGCTCGGCCACCCACTCCATGACTGCCTGCCAAATTGCATCCTTACTGGGGAAATGACGAAACAGCGCGCCCTGGGTCAGGTTCATCTTTTTGGCTATGGCTGCGGTGGTGATATCGCTGGGATTCTGCTCCGCAGCCAGTTTCACGACGGTTTCCACCGTAACAATCCGGCGTTCATCCGCCGGCAGGTGTTTCGAGGTGACTTGCATGGAAATCCAAAGATAGTAATTGATTACTATCTTAGTTCAAACAAAAGCCGCACGTCAATCCACTTGATTTGCGCTCAGCCTTCCACCTCATCCGCCCACACCAATGCGTCAACATGAGCCGCATTGACTTTGGCGGCACCCAGACCGCAGATTGCAGCCAGCACCTCGATCTGGTCCTGCTCGAATTCCTCGCAAGCAATCGCGAGATCGAGATAAGGCGCATAGATCCCCTCTCCCTTCAGCAGGGCAAGCGTTACCTGCTGCGGGAGATGAAACCCATCAAGCGCCGTTTCCATGGGGACATTGAGGAGCGCTTCCAGTTGAGAAAGAATGCCGACCAGAAACAATCCATCCTGATCCGCCACGGGTATTTTTTCCCTGCCAAGCAATTCCACCATGCGAGCCCGCACCAACGCGTTTTTCAGCAATACCTGACTGCGCGGATCGGGTTTCTCGCTGGTAAACAGCAGCAGGGTCAGCCAGCGGTAAAGCTGGTCGTAGCCCAGCAGCGTCATGGCATGTGCAATGGAGCGGATTTCCTGTTGCAGGGCGTTCACGGGCGAGTTGATGTAACGCAGGATTTTGAAGGTAATGGCCGCATCGCGCTTTACGCTCTCCTCCAACTCCTTGATCTCGGCGTGGCTGCGCACCAGGTTGAGCAATTCAATAACCTTGAGGCGGTGGTTATCCAGACGATGAGGGGCGGTGAGTTGCGGTTTGGCAAAGTAATAGCCTTCAAAATAATTGAAGGCCAGTTTGCGGCAGGCTTCGAGATGTTCTTCCGAATTTACGCCCACTGCAATCAGGGGGCGCACTGCTTCCTTCAGGAGCGCGACGATTTCCTTGCCCAACTCCAGCGCATCGGTACGGGAAATATCGAAGCGGACATAATCTGCAATCTGGCACCAGGGGACATATTCGGGACGGTTGCGCGGATTATCCACGGCAAACTTGAAACCTTGCTCCTTCAATTGCTGGCAACGCGCCAGAATCTGATCGGCAAATTCCACCTGCGGCTGTAGCACAAGCACCACGTTTTTACCTGGCAGGCGCTCCAGCAGCGGGTGATCCAGAACAACGGGAGAGATATTGATGAAAGCCAGCTTGCCCTGCAGCAAGCGTTCGATGCCCAGGTCCAGAATGCTTTTGATGAGCATCTGGTCGTGCATCAGCATCACTGTTTCATCCGGCATTTTATCCGCCAGCGATTGCCGGTTGCGCAGCGCCAGTTCATAGCCGATCAGGTGCTCGGAGCGATCCAGCACCGGCTCGCGCCGCAGGAATCGCAGCCGTAGCGCCACTGCATCGTTACGCTGGCCGTTGGTTTCAATGTCGAGCAAACTGGTTATCACCCCCTGTGCGGACGTTTCGCCTGTATCCACCCGTTTGGCGTCAAAGGGCGAAGCATCAGGTTTGCCCTCGTCGTGAGGCAGTTCCGGCAAAGGCGTCTGCACGATTGCCTTTTCTTCGATGCCAAGCTTTTCAGCGGGCGTCGCATTGAAGATGGATTTCAGTTTTTCAAACATGGTTGCAATTCCTTTCGCCGCTCGCAGGCGCATTCAGCCAATTGTGCCGGATGCGTCTGGCATGTCAAGCAAGGGTCATGAACAATACAAGATCGAGCCTGTAGAACTTGTTGCGTTGCTGACATGTCAGAAGTATATTGAGAACCATTCCACCATGATTCGGCCGGATTCATGAAAATTTTCTTCACCCGCCTGCTGCTTGCTTTCATGCTCGTATGGCTGCCCTTGCAGGGCTATGCCGGGGAGGCCATGTCTTTTTGCCTGCACCAGCATGAAGATACCGCGCTGCAAATGGCCGCAGGCGAACATGAAGGATGCCACGGGCAGAAAGCCTCCGCGCAATTTGATGAAACCCTGGCCGGCAATGGTACAACATGCGACAACTGCTTCTCGTGTCACCTGATCGCCCAGCCCGCGCTGATGATGGCCCCTCTTGCCCTTGGCACGGACAGCGGCAGATTGTTTCACCCCCCCTTGATACACTCCTTCTCCCCGCTCTTTCCTGAGCAACTGCAACGCCCGCCTCTCGCATTTTTTTCCTGAGTCTTTCAGTTTCATCCTGAAGCCATGCTGCGGCATCTAGCGCCGATTGCGTGGATGACGCATCACATCAAGGAAAAAAATCATGAACAAAGCGCTGAACGTCTTCATCGCCGCCTTCGCCATGCTGGCGGCCTTCTCCCTCCATGCTGCCGATGTGGCAAGCGGAATCGGTAAAGTCAATAAAATCAATAATGATTCTGGTTTTATTAATCTTTCACATGAAGCGATTCCCGCTCTCAAGTGGCCAGCCATGACCATGGACATCAAGGTTGCCGACCGGAAAATTCTGTCTGGCGTCAAACCCGGCCAGGTGGTTTCCTTCGGCCTGGTCAAGGATCCCAAGGCCGGCTATGTGATTTCGCACATCGAAACCGTCAAGTAAACCCGGCAAGCGGGTGGCCTTGCGCTGCCCGCCTGCCAACCTTGGAGTACACGGTCATGAAACCCAAACACCGTATCATCACAGCGCGAACAGCGGCTTTTCTCGCCCTGCTGCTCGCGCTGTCCGCAGTTGCAGAACCCTTGCCGGGCGCAAATGTGGAAAGTCTGCTGAAGCTGGCACGCGACGTTAATCCCGAACTCTCCGCCATGCGGCATGAAGCGCAGGCCGCCGCTGAACGGACTTCTTCCGCCGGCACCTTGCCTGACCCCATGCTGCGCACAGAATTAATGGACATCACGCGGCAAGGTACGGCCTCCGGCATCAATTTGCTGCCGGGCACGGCTGGCAGCACCAAATACACGCTGATCCAGACAGTCCCTTTCTGGGGCAAGCGCGACCTCCGGCGCGAACTTGCTGAAGCCGAGTCACAACAGGCCCGGAGCCGGGTCAACACAAGCTGGGAAGATCTGGCGGCACGCATCAAGACCAGCTATGCACAATATTATGTTTTTTCCCGCGCCGAAATCCTTACCCGTGAATTGCTCGACCTGACACAGCGCCTGGAAAAAGCCGCCCAGGCACGCTATGCCAGCGGCCTCGCGCCGCAACAGGATGTCATCCGGGCACAACTTGAACAGACCGGCATTCGCAGTGATCTGGTGGAACTGGAAAAAGCGGTTCACCACAGCAGAATTGAACTCAATGCCCTGCTCTACCGCCCGGCCACGTCACCGCTGGCCGAGCCGGTCATGCTGCGCAAACTGCCGGCAACGGCGAAGCTGGATCAAACCGTGCTGCAGGACAAGCTGCGTGCCCATAACCCGCAACTGTCCACCGAAGCGGCGCGCGTCTCTGCTGCCGCGAAGAGACGCGAACTGGTTTATCGAAACCGCTACCCGGATTTCAACCTTGGCATTTCACCGTTACAGTCTGGCGGACAAGTCAAGGAATGGGGCTTGATGGTCGAGTTCAACCTCCCGCTGCAACAGGAGAGCCGCCGCGCCCAGGAGCGCGAAGCACAGTCCATGCTGGCGGCAGCCGAATCCCGCAGGGATGCTACCCAAAACCAGCTCCTTGCCGATCTGGCGGAAAACCTTTCCGAGCTGGAAGCTGCACGCCGGATCGAGAACCTCGCGCAGGACAGCCAGTTGCCACAGGCGGAACTGAGCTTCAAGGCCGCGCTGGCCGGATATGAAAACGGCAAGGTGGATTTTTCCACCCTGCTCGATGCCCAGCGCCAGATGCTCATAGCCAGACTGAATGCACTCAAGGCCCAGGGCGAAGCACAGAAACGCCTGGCCGGAATCGAACGCCTGCTGGGAGAAGATCTATGAAAACCAGAACAATCATCGTGCTGCTGGTGCTCGTGAGCAGCATTGCACTTGGGGCTGGCTACTGGCTGGGCATGAAACAAACCGGCGCAGCCCCTGCCACTCCGGATGCCGTCAAAATTGAACGCAAAGTTCTCTATTATCGCAATCCCATGGGGCAACCCGACACCTCGCCCGTTCCCAGGCAGGACGAGATGGGCATGGACTACATCCCGGTCTATGCCGATGAAGCAAGTGGCAACCCGGACATGGCCGGACAGGTGACAATCAGCCCCGAAAAAATCCAGAAGCTCGGGGTACGCACCGAGGCCGCCGCCCTGCGCGAGCTGGCGCGCACGGTGCATGCCGTCGGCCGGGTCGAAGCTGACGAGCGCCTGACCTACACCATCTCGCCCAAATTCGAGGGCTGGATCGAGCGCCTGCACGTCAATACCACTGGCGCCCTGGTGGTGCGCGGCCAGCCTCTGCTCGAGGTATACAGCCCGGAACTGGTTTCCGCGCAGAAAGAATACGCCATTGCCCTCCAGGGCCAGCAATCCTTGCTTAACGCCAGCCCTGAAGCGAGGGCCGGCATGAAACAACTGGCCGATGCCAGCCTGGCGCGCATGAAAAACTGGGATATCTCGGCTGAGCAACTGAAAGCCATGAGCCAGAACCCGGAAACGCGACACACCCTTACCTACCGCTCCCCGGCCAGCGGCGTCGTCATGGAGAAGAAAGCCGTGCAAGGCATGCGTTTCATGCCGGGCGATGTCCTATACCAGATTGCCGACCTGTCCTCGGTCTGGGTTCTGGCAGATGTATTCGAGCAGGACATGGCCCTGGTCCGGCCAGGGCAGATGGCCAGGGTCAGATTCAACGCCTATCCCGGCAAGGGATTCGAGGCCAAGCTAACCTACGTCTACCCCACCCTGAATGCCCAGACACGCACCATTCCGGTCCGCCTGGAAATGGCCAACCCCGGCATGCAGCTCAAACCCGCCATGTACGCCGACATCGAACTGAGCGTGCCTGGCAGGGGCAAGGTGCTGACCATCCCCGCCTCCGCCGTCATCCACGGCGGCCAGCGCCAGAGCGTGCTGGTGGAACTGGCTGAAGGCCGCTTCGAACCGCGCGACGTCCGGCTCGGCAGTCAGGGCAATGATTATGTCGAAGTGCTGGAGGGACTGGGAGAAGGCGAAAAAATCGTGGTCTCCGCCAATTTCCTGATCGACTCGGAGAGCAATCTCAAGGCCGCTTTCAGCAGCCTGGTAAGCAAACAGTCCAAGCCTGACGCGAACAAGGAGCACTGAAATGCTCAATCGCATTATTGAGTGGTCGGCGCGCAATATCTTCCTGGTGCTGCTCGCCACTGCCGCCATCATCGGCGGCGGAATTTATGCGGTCCTCAGGACGCCGCTGGACGCCCTGCCGGATCTGTCCGACGTGCAGGTCATCCTCTACACCGAGTACCCCGGCCAGGCGCCGCAGGTGGTGGAGGACCAGGTCACTTACCCCCTCACCACGGCCATGCTCTCGGTGCCGAAATCCAGGGTGGTGCGCGGCTTTTCCTTCTTCGGCGCGTCCTTTGTCTACGTTATTTTCGAGGACGGCACCGACATCTACTGGGCGCGCTCGCGCGTGCTGGAATATCTCACCTCGCTTTCAGGGCGCCTGCCGCAAGGCATCACTCCCCAGCTCGGCCCGGATGCGACCGGCGTGGGCTGGGTGTACCAGTACGCCGTGCTGGGAAAAAACCGCACACTGGCAGAATTGCGCACGCTCCAGGACTGGTATTTGCGCTACCAGCTCAGCAAGGCGCCGGGCGTGGCGGAAGTGGCCAGCATCGGCGGCTTCGTCCAGCAGTACCAGGTGATCGTCGATCCGCGCAAATTGCAGGCCTATGGCGTGCACATCACCCAGGTCAGCAAGGCCATCCGCGACTCCAACCGCGATGTCGGCGGGCGCGTAATCGAAATGGCCGAGGCGGAATTCATGGTGCGCGGCAAGGGCTACCTGCGCGGCAAGAACGACATCGAAATGCTGGTCATCAAGAGCGAACGCGGCATCCCTGTCCTGCTGCGCGATGTGGCCCGGGTGGAACTGGGTCCGGACGAACGGCGCGGGCTGTCCGAACTCAACGGCGAGGGAGAAGTGGTGTCTGGAATCGTGATGGCGCGCTATGGACAGAATGCGCTGGAGGTCATCCACAACATCAAGAACAAGATCGCCGAAGTGGCCAGCGGCCTGCCGGAAGGCGTGAAGATCGAAACGGTGTATGACCGCTCCGACCTGATCGAACGCGCCATCGCCAATCTCAAGACCACGCTGCTGGAGGAAAGCCTCATTGTCGCCCTGGTGTGCATGGTGTTCCTGCTGCACGTGCGCAGCGCGCTGGTCGCCATCGTCATGCTGCCGGTCGGGGTGCTGATCGCCTTCATCGCCATGCGCCTGCTCGGCATGAACTCCAACATCATGAGTCTGGGCGGCATCGCCATCGCCATCGGCGCCATGGTGGACGCGGCCATCGTGATGATCGAGAACGCGCACAAGCATCTTGAGCGGCTGGAAGGCAACCCCAACCCCTCCCGGCCTCCCCTTGTCAGGGGAGGAGTGGTAACACCCTCCCTTGACAAGGGGAGGGATGGGGAGGGGTTGGGGTTTGCCGTACGCACCCAAGCCATCATCGCCGCCTGCAAGGAAGTCGGCCCGGCGCTGTTTTTCTCGCTCCTCATCATCACCGTCTCATTCCTGCCGGTCTTCACCCTGGAAGCGCAGGAAGGCCGCCTGTTCGCGCCGCTCGCCTGGACCAAGACCTTTGCCATGGCCGGCGCGGCTTTGCTGTCGGTGACCCTGGTGCCGGTGCTGATGCTGCTGTTCATCCGCGGCCGCATCCTGCCCGAAGCGAATAATCCGGTAAACCGCCTGCTGATCTGGCTGTATCGCCCCGTCATTGCCTGGGTGATGCAGTGGAAAAAGCTGACCATCGCTTTGGCCATTGCCGCGCTGGGTATCAGCCTGTATCCGGCTGCGAAGCTCGGCAGCGAGTTCATGCCCACGCTCAATGAAGGCACCCTGTTCTACATGCCGACCGGCCTGCCCGCCATGTCGGTCACCAAGGCCGCCGAAACCCTGCAAACCCAGAACAGGATCATCAAGGGCTTCCCCGAAGTCGCATCGGTCTATGGCAAAGCCGGGCGCGCCAACACCGCCACCGACCCTGCCCCGCTGGAAATGTTCGAAACCATCGTCAACCTCAAGCCTGAAAGCGAATGGCGGCCCGGCATGACCATCGACAAATTGATCGCGGAACTGGACGCGGCCCTGCAGATGCCCGGTATCTCCAATTCCTGGACCATGCCCATCAAAGCCCGCATCGACATGCTCTCGACCGGCATCCGCACCCCCATCGGGATCAAGGTGTTCGGCAAGAACCTGGCCGAGATGGAAAAGCTGGCCAAGGAAATCGAAAGCGTGGTCAAGACCGTGCCGGGCACCACCAGCGCCTACGCCGAACGCCTGACGGGCGGGCTGTATCTCGACATCGAGCCGGAGCGCAGCCAACTTGCCCGCTATGGGCTGGCGGTGGGCGATTTGCAGGAAATCATCTCCTCCGCCCTGGGCGGAGAGACGGTCACCACCACCGTCGAGGGCCGGGAACGCTTCGGCGTCAGCGTGCGCTACCCGCGCGAGCTGCGCAGTACGCCGCAGCAGATCGCGACGCAGATTCTGGTGCCGGTCAGCGCAGAAATGGGCGGCGCGCCCGCCATGATTCCCCTGGGCCAGCTCGCCACGGTGAAGATCGTGAACGGCGCCCCTTCCATCCGCACCGAGAACGCCCTGCTTTCCGCCTATATCTACGTCGATATCCGCGAGCGCGACATTGGCAGCTATGTACGCGAGGCGCAGCAGGCGGTGCGCGACAGGGTGAAATTCCCGCCCGGCTACTACGCGACCTGGAGCGGCCAGTTCGAATACATGCAGCGCGCCCAGGAAAAAATGAAAATCGTCATCCCGGTTACGCTGGCCATCATCTTTACCCTGCTCTACCTGAATTTCCGGCGCCTGACCGAAACCCTGATCGTGATGCTGTCCGTGCCTTTCGCGCTGGTCGGTGGCGTGTGGCTGATGTGGGCGCTGAGCTACAACATTTCCGTGGCGGTGGCGATCGGCTTCATCGCCCTGGCCGGGGTGGCAGCCGAGACCGGGGTGGTCATGCTGATCTATCTCGATCAGGCACTCAGCAGGTTCAAGGTTCAAAGAGAAGCCGAAGGCAAGCCGCTATCAGCAGCCGATCTCTATGCCGCGGTGATGGAAGGCGCGGTGGAACGGGTACGTCCCAAGATGATGACCGTGGTGGCCATCATGGCCGGCCTGCTGCCCATCATGTGGAGCAGCGGCACAGGCGCCGAGGTCATGAGCCGCATCGCCGCACCCATGGTGGGCGGCATGATCTCCTCGACAATTCTGACATTGATCGTCATTCCGGCCTTATATGCCCTGATCAAGGAATGGACACTTTTCGGAAGGAAAAAATGATGCGCAGAAAAATCTTCATGGCCCTGCTGGGCGCGGCATTGCCGGCGTACTATCGCGTCCTGGGTAAAGGCATGAACCAAGCCATCTGCCCGGAATTTCTGCAATAATTGGCCTGATCCTAAAGTAATCTGGAATAATGACGCTTAACCAGTGAATTGTCCGCGCAACGGAAAAACCGCACACCACTTTAGTTTTACGGAGATAAACATGAAACTGCGTGCTTCTATCGCCCTACTTGCCATTTGCAGCGGCACACTCACAACCTCGCTTGTAGCTCACGCCACCCCTTCCCTGCCTCCGCTGACCAACGTACAGCCCCAGGCTTTTGCAAAGATGGGCTGGGAATCACAGAAAATCTACGTGGCAGGCATCCTGGATGGCCTGACCTTTCTCTCCTACGGGCGCAACATGCCCGACCATGATGCAGTGGTCAAATGCGCGAAAAGCCGCAATCTGGATGAATTGACCCATGGCGTCGTGGCCTGGCTAAAGGCGCACCCCGCCTTCAGCGAAAGCCTGGGTTCGGCAGTGGCGCAGACTGTCAGCCGCTCCTGCGAAATCTAGAAGCACGGAATAATCACAAAAAGACGCCCAGCAGAAAAGTTGAGCACTGTGAGCTGGGCGGAGCGGAATTTCAATATCAGGGGCGCAAATCTCGCGCCCCTGAACTCGAACATTCTTGCCTTAATTCATACCTGACTAGCCCTGGCAAAAATTATTTAGGTGCTGTCTCTTTATCTACCAGGAACACGCCGGCATGTGGCAGATTGTCCTTCACGATGTCATGTACACCACCGACTGAACCTGCCGTTTGACCGAAGAAAGTCCCCTGAACAGATCCGGACACCGCCGTAGTGTCTTTGGCAGTCACGAGGGTGGACTGGATATTGGCACCACTGATCGTTCCACTGGCTTCGAAGCCAACATAGCCGGAAAGATGCTGCGTGCCATCGCCAGCAGTATAGGTATAAGTGGAGCCATTCGCCCCGTTATTCCAACTGCCGCTCCACTTGGCCTGACCAAAGTCTACCGTCATGGTGACAGGCGACTGGTATCCACTCAGGTCCATACTGTTACCTGAGTAGGTTGCAATTACATTGCCAACGCGTTGCGAATCCAAATAAGCCTGAGGCGTAGTAATGCCAGCCACATAGTAACCGTAAACCGCGGATTCGCTACCGTCGCCACCATAGCCATCACCGTTGCCGCCGGACATATAGTTGCGCACTTCACGCCCGAACCAGCCAACCGCCACTTCGTTATTACTGGTTGGGAGGTACCACCACCAGTAATAGTAATCATGCGGAACCCCATAGGCCCATGCTTGCTCATAGCTGCTTTCTGAACTGGTAGAGCGACTTGCATAAAAAGTATGCAGCCCTTCATCGGTGCTACTGTTCGACCACCATTTGCCGTCAAATTGGGCAGGCATCAAGCCCGACTCACCAAACAGGGGCGTCAAGCCACTAAGAGAAGCGATCCGCCATGCGGCCGTACCCGGCCCAGTACCACTACCCGCAGTGATCGAAGGATCATCCGGGTTCAGTGCAAAAGCAATCCTTGCGGGATGTGGACGGGTAGAAGTGTATTCATAATTGCTCTCCTCATTCCGCCCCTCGCCACCTTCCTGATTGTTATTGCTCCAGGTGCTAGATTGGTTTTGGAATACTGCATAACCGCACCACTCGCCGGATTTGCAGAAATCATCCACTGGAACTGGCACTGGAATTGGAATTGGCGTTGGATCTGCCTCATCCTTTAGGTCTGTCTTCGGCAATGACCGATACAACTCAGCCACCTGGGGCAGGAACACGACCGATGGTCCACCTGCTGCCGGTTGCACAAATTCCGACCATGGCCCCCATTGCTGGGCCGAATCTTCGGCCAGACTCACGCTGCCGTATGACATTACTTGATTCCACTGGCTTTCGTGGTATTCCCATTTTGATTTAGCAGATACAGACAGGGGAACAACCAACAGAGCTGCAATACTGGCTGCGATAATTGTTTTACGCGTTTTCATGATTCACCTCCGCTCAACAAATTACACATCAAGAATTACCAAGCCCTTGAATACTCTTTAAAATTATTTACCGGGCTTTGCTTAATACTGAGCATTAAACGTGCCTATCACACAAAAGCATAAATATCAAATAGTTATCGTGCGCGACCACACCTTTATTAAATTAATGTAAGATTTTCCGGCGCGCATTCCGGTCATTCGAACAAGCGGATTGCCCTCTCCATTTCGCAATTCAAGGTCCAAATAAACACGAATAACGCAGCATATTCATATGTTTGTCACAAACCAGGAACCAGCGCTACAAATGCTTATGCAATAATTAGTTAGCCACCCCAGGTGGAATTTTGTGACAAATTGTGTAAGAAATTTCGACAGATCAACAGGCAGAAAAAAAGCGCCGTTTGCACGGCGCTTTTTGTGGAATGACCCGAACGGGCCTTGCTTTTAGAACGCGCGGCTGAGGTTCACGCTGGTCATTTCGCGGTCGTAGTTGTAAATCGAGACATTCGAATTGTTGTGGGTTTCAATGTAACTGCCACTTAGCTTCCAGTTCTTCATGAGGCCTTCCTTGAAGTTGTGGCCAAAGCCCACTTCATAACGTTCTTCTGTTTCATCCCGCGCCACATTGTAGACCGGTTCCACACCGTTGAATTTCGCATCTTTCTGGCTATAACGCGCGTATACATTACCGTTATTCCAGGCCACGAAATTGCCGCCAACAAAGAACTCGGTACCATCATTGCTGAAGCGTGATACGTCTGCCTGCTCATCGAAGACACGCACACCGCCCTGCACGGCCACTTTCCCGCCCTTGAACATCTTGCCCACCGACAGGCCGGTCGCATAGTAATTGCTGTCACGTCCCTGATCCACGCCACGCGTGAAATCCTTGTTCAATGCAATCGCATCCCAGGTGATTTCACCTTCCTTGATCTCCCAGGTGACACTTGGGTTGAGCGATGAGTAGAGCGCAATTTCTTCGCCACCGAGCCAGATGTCGTCAAGCTGCAGGTTTATGTTGGCGCGCCATTTGTTCGGCACCAGCCAGCCCGGGCCCGTTGCCAGCGTCAGTGCGCTCAGGTTGTAGTCGGACTCTTTGAAATAGCCGCGGTGAAACAGGTTCAACTGGCTTTGCCAGATGAAGCGGGCGGCGGATTCACCGATGCGCATCACCGTCGGCGAGTTGTAGCGATGCGACACGCCTGCCTGCAACACGGCCGCCGTATCGTCTTTTGGCCTGGATCCCGGTGCAAGCACCAAACCGCCCGGCAAGACATCCGAGCTGGGGCCTGCATTCACGTTGGTATCGTACAGGAGGCCAAGAGAAACCGAAGGCGTCCAAACCTGACGCTGGGCGAGCATCGCCTCTTCATCCTTTTTCACCTGGGCCATAAAGGCCAGAACCGCGATGCGCACATTTGGTGGCGTTTTTGGATCATCAAGGACGGTCTGCGCCTGCTGCTTGGCCGCTTCGAAATTCAGCGTACGGTAGTACGATACTGCCAGCTCAAGACGGGCACGGTGCAGGGCCGGCTGGTTGCTGAGCACAGTCTGAAGTGCTTCAATCGAGGTGAACAGGTTTCCCTGCTCGCGCTGATACACGCCTTCCTTGAACAGCTTCTCCACGTCCACGCTGTCGGCATCGGTGTCGGCGGCAAAGGCGGATATACCTGTCATGCACAAGGCAACTGCGCTTGCCATCATGGTCCGCTTGAAATAAAGCTGCTTCTTACTCATTATTTTCTCCTCTTCTGATCTCAAAAAAACCATTACTATATAAAAACTCAATAGATGCGGAAGAGTATGCCATGCATACGTTCTGGCTGTAAACCGGGTAAAGCTATATTTTGCTTAGCATTTTTGCCGTTGGGGTGTAATATTTTTCGACATCATTTTTCATGAATTCGGCAAAAATACAGTTGGTTCGTATCCTCGAAAGCATGTAGAACGCACATGACTGGTGAATGGCCTTTGCTACGAGAACTGAGACCCTTGCGCTCATGACAAGACATTTCCCGATTTTCGGTTGCTTGCTGGCTTCTTGCCTTTGGATACTGTCGCCTTTGGAGGGGCTGGCGGCCGGCTCCAGTATTCCGCTGTTTGGCCACCAGGAACAGCAAAACTCCGGTTTTGAAATTTTCCCCTTGTGGACGGCCGTATTACAGCGCAATGAGCGCGAAAGCCCCCAGGAAAAAAAGTGCCCGGATGCTGCGTGCCCGACGATAGACGACTGGAAACACTTCCTGAAATCCCTCACTGACAAATCCTTTGCGGTGCGGGTTAATTCCATCAACGCATATGCCAACCGCCACCGCTATGTACTGGACATCGACAACTACGGTGTGCTTGATTACTGGGCCACTGCCCGGCAGCTTCTCGTGCGCGACGGGGATTGTGAAGACTATGCCATTACCAAGTACACCTCGCTACGCCAAATCGGTGTCAACCCTGACCTGATGCGTGTGGTAGTGGTACAGGACACCAATCTGCGTATTGCGCATGCAGTGCTGGCACTCTATACAGCGAACGATATCCTGATTCTCGACAACCAGATTCCCGAAGTGACATCCCATCGCGCAATCACCCACTACGTACCGGTATACTCCATCAACGAACGTCACTGGTGGATGCATTTGCCTTAAACGGATCACTCAGACAATTGCCAATGAGAAAGGGTAAGCCAGGATTCATCGGCAATCATAATCTGGATTCCGCGCCAGAGTGCTTGCCTGAGCCTGTATGTTTAACATCAGCACGCACCGGCAATGAACACACATTGGCCTGCGGCAAAGATTCCCGCCCTGAAGGAACATGACATGAAAACATTGCTCCGCCGAAATCCCGCTGCTGCCGCCCTCGCAGGGCTTATCTTTCTGCTGCTGCTGGGGGTATGGCTGATTTTTACCTATGTCGCCAAGGAGCGCGGCCGGGATCTGCAGTCCTGGCAAACCGTACTTGGCATCGTCGCCGACACGCGTTTTCAGATGGTGGATGGATGGCTTGACACACAGCAGAGCACGCTGCGTGAGCTTTCAGAGAATACCTCGCTGCAACTTTACCTGACTCAGGTCACGGTCTCCAGCCCCGGGGATGAAATGGCCGCAGCACAGGCTGGCTACCTGCGCAACCTGATCATTGCAACCGCCGAACGAACCGGCTTTTCCAACCCTGAGACGCAAAGTCCCATTCGCGCGAACTTGTCTCCACGGCAAGGGAATGCACTCGCGCTGCTGGATTTGCAGGGGCGCGTAGTCACAGCTACAACCGGATTTGCGCTGAATGCCGCGCTGGCCGCTGCTGCCACAGAAGCTTCGCGGCAAGGCTCCCCACAGGTTCGACATCTGAGCCTTGCCTCCGGGGAACCTGCGGTTGCTTTTCTGGTACCTGTTCCCGCCATTCAGGGCCCAGGTGGTACAAAGCCGGGAATGGGTGTTTTGGTGGGCATCAAACAGGCGCGACCGGAACTCTACCCCCTCCTCACCCGAAAAATCTCTACCTATGGCAGCGAGGAATCCCTGCTTGTCAGCCGGGATGGAGAATCAGTCTTCTACCTGAGTCCGCTTGCGGATGGTTCAGCGCCACTGAGCAAAAAACTGGCATTCAGCACACCGAGCCTGGCGGAGGCATATGCACTCACATCGCCAGGAGAATTCACAGCAGATAAACGGGATTACCGGGGAACACAGGTACTTCTCACCAGCCGCTCTTTCAGGCAAGTGCCATGGGTGCTGGTGGAAAAAATCGACGCTGGGGAAGCATTGCAGGAATCCAGTACCCACCGCCAGTTTCTATTAACCTCATTTCTGCTGACGATGTCGCTGGTCGCCGCTGCGCTCATCGCTGCATGGTGGTACGGCAGCAGTGCCAAGGAACGCAAAACCGCGGAGCAACTGAGGGCCAAGAGCCGGGAACTGGAGAAACAGTCAGGCCTGCTGCGAGCCATTTCCAACAGCACCCCGGATATGATCCTCATCGCTGACGAGAATCAACACTTTGTATTTGCGAACCAGGCATTGGGTGAGGCCACCAATTTGAAGCCTGAAGACTTCCCCGGCAAAACGTTATCGAGCGTATTTGGCGCACAGGCAGCGCATGGCTTCGAACAACTACTGACCAAAACACTAAAAACCGACCAGACCACATCTGTGCTGCAATCCATGGAAATCGGCAACCGGCGGGGTATTTTCCATACCACTGCAGCCCCGTTAAAACTGGGGCACGGCTCTGCCCACTCGGTTCTGTGTGTAGCCCGTGATATGACAGAAACACAGCGTACCCAGGAAAAACATGATGAGCTGATGAAAAATCTTGTATGCACCTTGATGCGCACTGTCGATCAGCATGATCCCTATTGCGCAGGACATTCAGAGCGGACGGCTCAGGTAGCGGTTGCCATCGGGCGCGAACTGAACCTCGACAACGATGCCCTGGAACAACTGGAACTGGCAGCAAGCCTCGCAAACGTTGGCAAACTATTGATACCCAAGGAGATTCTAACCAAGACAGAGCCGCTTTCTGAGCAGGAAATGAACACTCTCAAGCAACACGTCCAGCATGCCAGAGACATATTGGGCGGACTGGATTTTGAAGGCCCCGTATTGGAAATCATCCTTCAGAAACACGAGCATATGGATGGCAGCGGCTACCCAAGAGGGTTGCGCGGCGACCAGATGCTGCTGGAAGGCCGCATTCTGGCAGTTGCAAATACGTTTGTCGCGATGGTAAGCGCGCGGGCCTACCGCCTTGGTCTGCCGGTCGAGGAAGTGCTGAATAATTTGCTTGCGCCCAGCAATGCCAACCTGTACGACCGGCATGTTGTCGCGGCATTGTTCCACGTAGCGGAAAACAGGCCCGAGTGGATAAGCTGGCGTGAACCCGAGCTGAAACCCAAGTGGATTATTGAAAAATAACGCGTCACCCATTTCATTGAAAACAGGGACAACAGGTCCAAGATGAGTGCCTCTGAGGCTATTGTAAAATCAGCCATACCCGGAATTACATGGCCCGCACTGCCGCCCCCGGAAGGGGCCGCGATGCTTGCCGTGCAATTCCAGCTGGAGCAGAGCCAGTGGTGGTCGCCAGAACAGTTGCTGGAACATCAACTCCGGCAGTTGCAGACCCTTTTAATACATAGCTACAAGACTGTGCCGTTCTACCGGGAACGCTTGCTGGCTGCAGGATTTAATCCAGGAAATACCCTTACGGCTGAACTGTTTCGCAATCTTCCCATTCTTTACCGAAGAGACATTCAAACAGCCGGGAAATTGTTGCTGAGCACACAATTGCCTCCGGACCACGGCAAGATTTACTCAGGAAAAACCTCTGGCTCGACCGGTCGGCCCATACAGTATTCAGGGACGGAACTCGCACAATTCTGGTGGCGCACAATGACACTACGTGAGCACTTGTGGCATCAGCGAGACTTCGCTGGCAAGCTTGCCATTATTCGCGTTAACGTCAGGAGTGGCGAATATGAAAACTGGGGTTCCCCTGCCGCAACAGTTTTCCAGACCGGGGGCAGCGTTACTCTGGATATCGGCACTGACCTCAATATACAATTAGCATGGCTGAAAAAGCACAACCCTGACTACCTGCTGAGCTACCCTTCAAATGTTCTTGCGCTTGCGAATGCCTGCATAAGCAAAGGAATCAGGCTTGAAAACCTCCGTGAGGTCAGAACCATCGGCGAAGCCCTCAACCCCGAACTCCGCTCGGCCTGCCGCGAGGCATGGGGGGCGCCGGTCACTGACACCTACAGCGCCAATGAAGTCGGGTATATTGCCTTCCAATGCCCCGGACATGAGCATTACCATATCCAGTCAGAGACCATGTTCGTTGAAATTCTCAATGACCAAGGGGCCACTTGCCAGCCTGGCGAAACTGGCCGCATTGTGCTCACCCCACTGCTCAACTATGCCATGCCGCTCATCCGCTACGAAATCATGGACTATGCCGAAGCCGGGACAGCTTGCCCTTGCGGGCGGGGACTTCCGGTCATCAGACGCATCTTGGGGCGGCAAAGAAATTTGATCCACCTGCCGGACGGTAGCCAACATTGGCCAAGCACGGGTTACAACAATTGGATGGGCATCGCACCGATCGAGCAGATTCAGCTGGTCCAAAAATCGTTACATGATGTTGAGGCAAGGCTCGTTATGCCACGCCCGCTGACACCAGATGAACAGAAGCGGATGGTACCCATCCTGCAAAAATCCCTGGGCTACGCTTTCCAGATCAGCTTTTCATATCATCATGAACTTTGCCGCAATGCCAGCGGGAAATTCGAGGATTTTATTTCCGAAGCCGGCAAAAATACGAGTATTCATCCAGACAAGAATAATTCCAACTCCCCATGACCAGCCACCCTTTGCTCATTCCAACATCGTCCATTCAAAGTGTGGCATGGCCAGCCATGCCTGGAGTCAATGGCGCCCTGATGCTCGCCGTGCAATATCAATTGGAAAAAAGCCAATGGTGGGGTTCAGAACGTCTGCTCGACCAGCAAATGAAACAACTTGCCCATTTGTTGCGTCACGCCGGAAAAATGGTTCCCTACTACGAACAGCACTTTGGAGCACTAGGGATCCGCGCAGAATCCATCACATCCTACGAAGATTTCCGCAAGTTGCCGATACTCAAGCGTGAGGATATCCAGACAGCCGCCAAGGAACTGCATGCCAGGCAACTTCCGCGAGAACATGGCCGCATCATTGAGCACCATACATCAGGCTCTACCGGTCGCCCTATCGCAGCGCTGGGCACAGAGTTGACGCAGTTTTTCTGGAATGTTTTCACGCTACGTGAACATCTCTGGCACCGTCGTGATTTCGGTGGGAAGCTCGCATCCATCCGCACCACCGTTGATGATGCCACCTCCCCCGGCTGGGGACCCGCCACGGATGTTGCTTATAAAACGGGGCCTTGCGTCATGTTGAATATCCGCCATGACATTAATTTTCAATTGGAATGGTTACAAAAAGAAAACCCGGAATACATATTGAGTCATCCTTCCAACTTGCTCGCAATGGCGCGTTTATCGCTTGCAGCAAGTGTTCGTTTGCCCAACTTGAAAGGCATTCGCACTTTTGGGGAACCCGTCACATCAGAAATTCGGGCAGCTTGCAAAGAAGCGTGGGGCGTATCGGTAACTGATGTATACAGCTCCGAGGAGCTAGGTTATATCGCCCTGCAATGCCCTGAATATGAGCACTATCACATCCAGTCGGAAAGTGTGCTGGTCGAGATTCTGAACGACAATGATCAACCCTGTAAACCTGGTGAAATCGGGCGAGTAGTGATCACCACACTACACAATTTTGCCATGCCCTTGATCCGGTATGAAATCATGGATTACGCCGAGGCAGGGGAGCCATGCCCGTGTGGGCGAGGCTTGCCGGTCATCAAGCGGATTATGGGGCGGCAGAGGAATCTTGTAACACTACCGGACGGAACACGCCACTGGCCCAGTTTCCCCGCGGAAAGCTGGGCATTCATCGCCCCCATTCGCCAGATTCAACTGGTGCAGCGAGATATGGATAGTATCGAGGCGCGACTTGTTACAATCAGGACACTCGATGCGAAAGAAACCGCAGAATTGATTGCGGTTCTCCAGAAACATCTTGGCTACCCGTTCCGGATCACCTTCCAGTACATGGAAAAGATTGACCGTAAAGCCAACTTCAAATACGAAGATTTTATTTCTGAAATCAGCTCAAATTCCTGAGCATTCCTGACGGATCAACTTGAGTGCATTCGCTGCTATTGCGGGTCAAGCCAAACCAGTGATGCCATGCGCCCGGTCACGCCATCGCGACGGTAGGAAAAAAAACGCTCTGCGTCGGTATGGGTGCAATATCCTCCGCCAAATATCTGCTTCACTCCCGCCCGCAGCAGGCGCTGACGTGCCAGTAGATAAATGTCTGCCAGCCATTTCCCGGCACCGCCGGGACAGCTGGGTATAAAGGCCAGCGCGGCTGCGGGGTCATTTTCCATAAATATCTGGCGCACTTCCTCACCTACCTCGAATGCCTGTTGGCCGATGGCCGGGCCGAGCCAGGCCAGAATTTCGCCAGGCTCGACAGTCATGGCTCCCACTGCCGCTTCCAGCACGCCATCCGCCAGGCCACGCCATCCGGCATGCGCTGCGGCGACGACCGTACCGGCCCGGTCACAAAAAAGAATGGGCAGGCAATCGGCTGTCAGCACAGCGCAAATGCGGCCCGGACGGCGGCTGACGCTGCCATCGGCTTCGGGAACACCAATGGCCGGATCCGTGGTGGCGATGCCACGGCCATGCACCTGTTTCAGCCACAGCGGCTCTGCGGGCAAACAAGTTCGCAAGGCCGCCCGATTGGCTATCACTGCTGCGGGATCATCCCCGACATGGTCACCCAGGTTAAAGCTGGCATAAGGTGCGGCGCTCACGCCTCCGCGCCGCATCGTCACCCTTGCCTGAACGTTGGCAGGTGCTGGCCAGCCGGGAATCAGAAAATCCATTACGCAGCTCATTCCTCCGCATTACTGCGTAATTGCGCCAGCAGTTGTGCCATGTCATCCGGCACCTCGGCGCGCCATTCCATGGCATTTCCGCTTTCCGGATGAATCAGGCCAAGACGTGTGGCATGCAGCGCCTGGCGCTTGAATTTCCTCATCATTTCGCGCAATGCCGGAGTGGTATTCATGCCCTTGCCCGCATACACCGGGTCGCCGAACATGGGATGACCAATATGCAGCATATGTACCCGGATCTGATGCGTCCGCCCGGTTTCAAGCTGGCAGCGCACCAGCGAATGGTGTGCGAACCACTCTTCCACCACAAAATGGGTCACGGCCGGTTTGCCACCCGAAATCACGGTCATCTTGGTGCGTTGTGAAGGATGACGCCCGATCGGCGCATCGACACTGCCATCCCTTTCCGGGCGCCCCTGAATAACGGCAAGATATTCGCGTTTTACCGTATGGGCCTGCAACTGGCGCACCAGATCGGTCTGGGCAGTGAGGGTTTTGGCCACCACCAGCAGACCGCTGGTATCCTTGTCGAGCCGATGCACGATGCCGGCACGGGGAACACCCGCCAGCCGGGGGGAGTGGTGCAGCAGCGCGTTAAGCATGGTGCCCTGCCAGTTGCCGCTACCAGGGTGAACAACCAGCCCGGCAGGTTTGTTAATCACCAGCAGCGCGTCATCCTCATGCACGATATCGAGTGCTATATCCTCAGGGTGGAAAGCCAGCTCTTCCGCTGCCAGTTGCGTTCGCACTTCGGCCAGATCGCCTTCCCAAACGATCTGCCTGGTTGAGACGAGCTCGCCATTCAGGCTGACATGTCCCTCCTTGATCCAGTTTTGCAGGCGGCTGCGGGAATATTCCGGCAGCAAGTTCGATAGCGCCTGATCCAGGCGCAACCCGCTGCATGCGCCCGGAATCTCCAGCTGAATGGGCTGGAGTTGGGGATCGTTTCGGTTATAATCGGTCAACTTTTGAATGGATTCGGTCATGAAGCGTATTTTAGCGTTAATTTTGCTGGCTCTGGTGGCCGGATGCGGTCTTTTCCCTGAAACCCAGGACGAAACCAAGGGCTGGTCAGCCCAGAAACTCTACTCGGAAGCCAAGAGCGAGATGGGTGATGGCAATTACACCAAGGCCATCAAGTATTTTGAAACGCTTGAAGCGCGCTATCCGTATGGCCGCTATGCCCAGCAGTCCCAACTTGAGGTGGCTTATGCCTATTTCAAGGACAACGAGCCGGTTTCAGCCATTGCCGCCTGCGATCGCTTCATCAAGCTGCACCCCAATCACCCCAATGTGGATTACGCCTACTACCTGAAAGGGCTGGCCAACTTCAACGAAGACCTGGGACTGCTGGGCGCCATCGCCAATCAGGATCTTTCTGAGCGCGACCCCAAGGCGGCCAGGGATTCATTCGATGCCTTCAAGGAACTGGTGACCCGTTTTCCCGGCAGCAAATATACGCCGGACGCGACTCAACGCATGAATTATCTGGTCAACGCACTGGCTTCGAATGAAGTGCACGTCGCACGCTACTATGCGCGGCGCGGCGCCCATGTGGCCGCGGTGAATCGCGCCCAGGCAGCTCTGCAACAATACCCTCAGGCCCCGGCTACTGAAGAAGCCCTGGCCATCATGGTCCGGTCTTATGATGCGCTTGCCCTGAACGAGCTGCGTGACGATGCTCGCAGGGTACTGGTCAAGAACTACCCCAACAGCAAATATCTTGGTGAAACGACCCAGGACAAAAAACCCTGGTGGAAGCTCTGGTAACCCACTTTCTGGATCAACCCCAGTCAAGACGAGGTTGATCCAGGACCACGCCACAAAATTCAGATCGCAGCTTCGTCGGTTTCACCCGTGCGAATACGCACTACTTTCTCTACCGCTGAAACAAATATCTTGCCGTCACCAATCTTGCCCGTGCGCGCAGCATTGACGATAGCCTCCAGCACCGCATCCGCCTGTTCAGCAGCAACGACCACCTCGATTTTCACCTTCGGCAAAAAGTCCACCACATACTCGGCACCACGGTAAAGTTCCGTATGGCCCTTCTGGCGCCCAAACCCCTTGACCTCGGTCACAGTCAGTCCGGTAACGCCGATCTCTGACAAGGCTTCGCGCACTTCGTCGAGTTTAAAAGGCTTGATAATGGCTTCGATTTTTTTCATATTGAGTCTCCTGATTATTCTTTCCACGGACGGTATTTCGAAGTTATGGGATATCGCCGGTCCTTGCCGAACCCGCGCGGCGTAATGCGCACGCCTACAGGTGCCTGCCGGCGCTTGTATTCACTCAAGTCAATCAGCTTGATCACGCGCCGTACGTCATGCTCGTCAAACCCCATTGCAATGATGTCATGGGGGCACATATCGTGCTCGACATAGGCTTCAAGGATGACATCCAGCACTTCGTAAGGCGGCAGGCTGTCCTGATCGGTCTGGTTCTGGCGCAACTCGGCCGAGGGTGCACGGACAATAATACGCTCCGGAATGGCGGGGCCGATCTGATTGCGGTAACGCGCCAGGCGATACACCAGTAACTTCGGCACATCCTTCAGCACCGCAAAACCACCAGCCATATCACCATAAAGCGTGGCATAACCGACGGCCATCTCGCTCTTATTGCCGGTAGTGAGCACGATAGCCCCAAACTTGTTGGATAGTGCCATCAACAAAGTACCGCGAATGCGTGCCTGAATATTTTCCTCTGCGGTATCAAAAGGCAGGCCATCAAATTCATCGGCCAGACTACTGAGAAACGCATCGAATACCGGCTTGATGGAGATTTCACTATATTGCACGCCCAGGATGCCTGCCATGGCCTCCGCATCATGGAGACTGATATCCGCAGTGAACTGTGAGGGCATCATCACCGCACGCACCCGCTCAGGCCCCAGGGCATCCACGGCAATCACCAGCACCAGTGCCGAATCAATCCCTCCGGAAAGCCCTAGCAGCACGCCCGGGAAACCATTCTTTCCGACATAATCACTGACCCCGAGGCACAGGGCGCGATAAATATTTTCTTCCAGAGTATGCTCCGGAACAATCTCACCCAACTGTGGCAAGGCATTTTCAAATTCCACCAGCCGCAGCGCTTCCTCGAAGGCGGGCAACTGGTGCACCAGATTGCCGTTCGCATCCATGACGAAAGAGGCGCCATCGAATACCAGTTCATCCTGGCCGCCCACCAGATTGACATAGACCACCGGCAAACCACATTCGCCAATGCGCCCGCGTACCGCCTCATAGCGTGAAATCTGCTTGTTCATGTGATAGGGGGAGGCATTCAGCACCAGCAGCACCTTGGCGCCAGCCTGGCTGGCACATACCGGAGCACCCTCTTCCCAGATATCGGCACAGATATTGATGCCAAACTGCACGCCATCAACCTCGAACGTGCAGCCCCCGGTGCCGGGAGAGAAATAACGCACCTCGTCAAAAACGGAGTGATTCGGCAGCCGCTGTTTGTGATAAGTCGTCACGACCTTGCCGGATTGCAGCACGGAAGCCGCGTTGTAACGATTGCCGTTCTCCAGATGCGGGTGTCCCACCACGATGGCAATATCCTTAATGCGTTGAGCGAGCTCGAACAGGGCCGCATCACAAGCACCATAGAAGCCATCGCGCAGCAGCAGGTCTTCCGGCGGATAACCCGTGAGGGACAACTCGGGCGTCACAAGCACTTGCGCGCCCATCTCTCTGGCGCGGACGGCGTAATCAAGGATTTTAGCGGCGTTACCGCTGAGGTCACCAACTGTGCAGTTGATTTGGGCGAGAGCAATTTTCATGCGTGATTAGTTCAAAATGTTGCTGATTAAGAACAAAAGCCGCTTGTGGCAGCACGATCCGGAATTATAATGCCGCCCCGCCATACCGCTCAATCTCGGACGCAATTAACCGGCGTCATTCTGGGCAATCGTTTCCAGGGCACGGGAACGCCAATTTAGTACAGCAGTATGCATGAACATCTTACTCGCCACCTGAGGGAATTCGGAGCGAATCACATCAGCAGCAAACTGCGACAGAAAACGCGCCTTTAACTCGGCGCGCGCACGATCCACGCCGATTTCGGCATAGGGGGAAGAGGCCAGCAGGAGAAAACCATCATCCGGGATGCGACCAGCATTCATATTGGATTCGATAATGCCCGCCGCCTTGCGGATCGGGTCGGCCAGATCCGGACTGTAGGGCCCGATAATCAACGCAAGATTGGGCATGTGCAGAAAATCAAAGCCGCGCCCGACGCACATTACCCACTCACGGTGCTCGATATTGAGCGCACGGACAGCCTGCTTGACCTCGGCAACATGCGCGATATTGCCGAGAATCAGCGGCAGCAAGTCCCGCCTCACCTGACCCGGCATGTCAGGAAAAAGCTTTTCCAGACGCAGTTCCAGCGTCTCTGCATCCTGCGGCGTTAGCTGTGCCACTTCAAGTATATTGCCGTTCGCACCATGCAGGATCAGCGCATCCTCATCCGTTTCAAAACCGCACACAATGGGATAAACCGTGCCATGACCCTGGCCGAAAACATGCTCAACCTGTTGCTTGATGCCATGGGTATGCGTAATAGCCGCCTCGGTATCGTAGCAAAATCCGGCACAGCCGCGATGCTTGTCACCCTTTGAAAAATGGTAAGTGATCAGGACCAGCACCCGGCGCCCGGTCGAAACCACGCCATGAACATGATTGGCAAGCACTTCACCGAGATGCGGCCAGCCCAGATTAACATGCCGCCGAGATTTCGTATCGGCGTCAAAATACCCGGCGGGGTATTGGTGGCCACGGGAATATTGATACGCCCGTCCATGCATTTGAGCACCACGATATCCGAGGGGTGCTCAGCGAGATAGCGTTCACGTGCCAGAAACATCTCCGGGCTGGTGAATGAAGCGGAGTGCCTGCGTGCCAAATCCAGCAGCCACTCGATGCGCTCGTTGATAGGTTTGCTATGAATATCCATGCCCCTCCCCTTTTATTAAGAAGAAAATGCCTGAATGATCAAGCCGCGTCAATTCGAAAGTTTTTCGGTAGAACAAGCCGCGCCTTAAACAGGGAGCAGCAGGTAAATGTGCAGTGCAGCACTAGCGAGCGTGGTCAAGCTGTTCGCACAGGCGCTCTGCGCCTTCCAGAACTCGCGGGGTCTGACGCTGGATCAGGTCGGGGTGGATAAAATACATACGCTCCTTGCGTACAGCACGCATGCTGGAAAAACGCCGCCAGTTTTTCCACACCTGCTCATTCCGGTACAAACCGCCGCTAGCGAAAATCACCTCCGGATCCCGGCTCACCACAGATTCCATTGAAACGACCGGCGTCAGATTCGTCAGTCCCGCAAAGATGTTCCGGCCACCACAAAGCTCGATGACATCGTTGATCAAGTGCTCCCCGTTCACCGTCATAAGCGGCGCATCCCAAATCTGGTAAAAAACGCTGACCTGCCTGCGCGCAGCGAATTTATTCTTCAAGCCGCTCATTCGCTGTTCGAATCCGGCTGCGGCCCGGGCTGCCTCGGTATCGGTCCCGGCGAGCTGGCCGATCGCGCGCAATAATCGGGGAATATCCTGCAAGTGCCGGGGTTCGGTAACGAACAGCCTGACACCCAATCGCTCCAGTTGAGCCAGGTCTCCGCTGTGATTGCCGCTTTGCCACGCGAGCACAAGATCGGGCTTCAGGGCAAGGAGACGTTCAATATCGACTTTGCCCGAGTCACCCAGTGGCTGTATGCGTTTTGCCACTGCTGGATAATCGCTGAATGCCGTCACGCCGACAATGAAACCGCCCGCCCCCGCTGCGAACGCCAATTCGGTTGCATGAGGAGCCAGGCTGATAATCCGTCGTGCTGGTTGTAAAAGGCTGACAGTTTCACCCCTGTCATCCTGGGCAGAGACATTCTGCGCCCATGCTGGCAGGGTACTCAACAGCAAACAGGCCGCGCAGATCAGGCGCAGCATGGGTCCTTACAGCTGGCCGTTATGGAACACCAGGCTCGGTAATGCCGCAAGACCCTCACCTTCGATATGAATCCGGGTAATGGATGAATTGCCGACCTGAATACGGAAAATATGGTCCATCGGCATTCCCAGCACGTAGGCCATGATCATTCTGATCACCCCCGCATGGGCCACCACCAGCACATGCTCCCCCTTGTATTCCTTGACCAGCGTATGCCACACCGCGCTCACCCGTGCGGCAAACTCGGTCAGCGGCTCGGCTCCAATGGGATGATGGTGCAAAGGGTCGCGCCAGAAACGCAGCAGCGTTTCCGGATCGTTTTCCATCAACTGCTGTGGAGTCTTGCCTTCCCACTCGCCGAATCCCAGCTCCATCAGGCGCTTATCTTCGCTGACCGGAATCTGCCATTTCTGTGCCAGTTCATGTGAAAACGCGGCGCAGCGTGCCAGCGGTGAAGTAGCGATGTGCTGCCAGGGATGATGTTCCCCCACGGCTGCCCGCATCTGCTCCCAGCCTTCCGCGCTAAGGGGATCATCACTCTGGCCGCGGTATTTCTTACCCCCCACCGGTTCGCCGTGACGCATCAAGTCTATAGTTGTGATTTTCATAAGAGTCTTTCTATCAAGGTAAAATTAGGCGCCAGTCCAGCGCGCCAGTGTGATCAACAGCAAAAGCACCAGCCATAACGCCAGCGTACGCCAAACCAGGCTGATTGCGCTATCCATATAGTCAACATCGGCATCATCACCCAGCCCGATTTCTGGGCGACGCTCTGAATCTGCATGCGTCTCGATGAGCTCGCCCAGCCTGACGCCCATTGCACCCGCACCACTGGCAAGCACGATGCCCAAACTTTCTTCCTTCCATTGCTTCGCCTGTGAGCGCCAGCAATAAATGGCATCCTCGAAATTCCCCACGACTGCAAAACTTACAGCGGTCAAGCGGGCCGGCAACCATTCCATCCAGGCAAATGCGCTGACTGAAAAACTTCCGAAATTTCCGAATTCCTGCTCGCTCAGCCCTCCCCATGTCCGGGACAACACCTGGGCCAAGCGGTAAAGCAACGCACCCGCGGGGCCCAGAAGCACAAACCAGAAAATAATCCCAAACAGGTTGCGATAAGAAAAAAACAGGATTTCTTCAATGCCGAGACGGGCAATTTCGCTGGTGGAAAAAGTCCCGCTGTCACGCCCCAGCCATTGTTCCGTCAGGGACCGCGCCTGATCATGTTGCTGATTGCGCAGTGCAGAAGCCACAGCAGCAGCATTCGCCCCCAAGGTTCCAAACCCCATCAGCAAATACAGCGCAAAGAAACTCCATAGCCACCCCATCAGGCCACTCATCGAATTCAGAAACATGGAGACCAGCGTCACCAGCACCACAAATGGCAAAATCGCCAGAATCCAGGTCAGCACTCCGTGCCGGTACTCCCCAGCGTTAAATTGCCGCTCCAGATAACGCACATAAGCGGAAAACCAGGAATACGTCCGAATACTTCGAGGCAACGGATGAAAGTGTTCCAGCAACAACGCAGCGATCAAAGCTAAAAAACTCATGGTGGCCGCTTTACTGAGTGGCTTCCAGGGTCAATACGCCATCCTGATAGAGCTCCACCGTCGGCAGATTGAGCTTCATGTGATGTTCATCCAGATAGTCCAGCAGCGAAGAATAAGCCTTTCCCGGCGCCAGCAAGGGTTGGGCCTTGACCCTGACCAGCACCACCTGCCGTACAGGTACGCTGCCCATGGCCAGAGGTTCGCTCACCCGGGCCCCGGCAGCAACCAGATAGCCCACCTGGGCGCTCCAGTCACGCTTGGGCGTGGTGCGGGGGTCATTCAGAAGCAGGGTGATAGCCGCTCCAGCCGGCACCCCCTGCTGTTTCAGGAGGTTCAGCACTTCCTGCTGTTTTTCCGGCAGTTTGTAGTAGTCGCCCTTCTGGGGCATATAGGCATAGTGATAAGGGCCGCGCTGAGCAAGCTCGAAACGAGCCTGATTGAATCCTCCCCACCACCAGAAAATCAAAACCAGGGGCAAGACAAATGCGAGCAGAAAAGGAATCCAGTGTTTCTTCATTACAAGGCAGCCATGATGCTTCCAGAGATGGGTCCAAAGATACCACAGAATCCACCCAACTTTCCTGTAAATGGCTCTGCATATGGGGATTCAAGGGATGGCTACTTTACCGCCCTAGGAAGGTAAAGATGTTCGCTGGCGACGTGACTCGAACAAACAAATGCCTGCCGCCACCGAGACATTGAGGCTCTCAACGGATCCGAACATGGGGATGCGTACCAGTTCGTCGCAGTTTTCCCGCGTCAGGCGTCTCAGGCCCTCCCCTTCCGCACCCAGTACCAAAGCGAGGGGGACGTCGAGCTTCATGCCAAACAGATCCTTTTCCGCTTCACCCGCTGCTCCCACCACCCAGATGCCCAGATCCTGCAATTCGCGCAGGGTGCGTGCCAGGTTTGTCACCGTAATGAACGGCACCGTCTCCGCCGCACCGGATGCCACCTTGCGTACGGTCGGATTCAACCCCGCGGCACGATCCCTGGGCGCGATTACCGCGTGCGCCCCCATGGCATCGGCCACCCGCAGGCAAGCACCCAGGTTGTGGGGATCCTGCACCCCGTCCAGCACCAGCAACAGGGCTGATTCAGACAGATTCTCGAGCGCCCCGTCCAGTGTGTGGGGCAAGGCCGCCTGCGCGGCGACTTTGGCCACCACACCCTGATGCTTGCCGCCAGCCATGTCATCAAGCCGCTGGCGCGGCATCTGCAAGGTCTTCACGCCATGGGTCTCGGCCAGTTGCAGCAAATCGCGGCTGCGCTGGTCGTGGCGCCCCTGGTCAAGATAAATTTCCTGAACACTCCGGGCATTCTGGCGCAAACGGCTGGTAACAGCATGAAAGCCGTGAATCAGAACGGACTGCGTCATTACGCCTGCTCGGCTTTGGGTTTGCCCCTGCGCCTCGACCCGGTAGTCCCGGTAGTCCCGGTAGTCCCGGTAGTCCCGGTAGTAGCCCGGGGCTTTTCGGTACGTGGCCTGGCCGCCCGTGGTTTGGCCGGAGAGGCGGCAACCAGAGGGCCTTCCTCCTTGACTACGGCAAAATCCACCTTGCTGGTTTCCAGGTCCACACGCATCACCTTGACCTTCAACCGGTCGCCCAGACGATAGCGTTTTCCGGTGCGCTCACCCAGCATCTGGTGCTTGGCCGCATCGAAGTGGAAATACTCGTCGCCCAGATCAGTCACATGCACCAAACCTTCGGCGTAGATGTCATCCAGCGCAACAAATACGCCAAAACCAGTCACACCGCTAATGCTGCCAGTGAAGACTTCACCCACCTTGTCCTGCATGAAATAGCATTTGAGCCAGTTTTCCACATCGCGCGTGGCTTCGTCGGCACGGCGCTCGGTCATGGAGCAGTGCATGCCCAGCTCGTCCCACTTGCCTGGTTTGTATTTCTCGCCATTGAGCGCCGCCTTGATGGAGCGATGAACCAGCAGATCGGGGTAGCGGCGGATCGGGGAAGTAAAATGCGTGTAGTTCTCGTAAGCCAGGCCGAAATGCCCCACATTGTCCGGGCTATAGACGGCCTGACGCAGGGAACGCAACATGACCGTCTGCAGCAACTGGGCATCAGGCCTGTTCTTGATCTGCAGGAGCAGTTTGGCATAATCCTTGGCGTGCGGGTCGTCGCCTCCGCCCAGGTCAAGACCGAAATCCGCCAGAAACTCGCGCAGATTGACCAGTTTTTCTGGCGTCGGTCCTTCGTGGATGCGGTACAGCGCCGGATGCTTGTGCTTCTTGAGAAATTCCGAGGCGCACACGTTGGCGGCCAGCATGCATTCCTCGATCACACGATGGGCATCGTTGCGGTGCACCGGCACGATCCGGTCGATCTTGCCCTGGTCATTGAAGATCATCTGGGTTTCGATGGTCTCGAAGTCAATCGCGCCACGCTTGGCGCGGGCCTTGACCAGCACCCTGAACAACTTCTCCAGCTCCAGGATATGCGGCAGCAGTTCCTCGTTTTCCTTCGCTGCCCTGCCTTTGGGATCAGCCAGCATCTCGGCTACGGTAGTGTAGGTGAAGCGCTTGTGCGAATTCATCACGGCAGGATAAAAGCGGTATTTCTTCACCTCGCCGCTACCGTTGATGTCCATCTCGCACACCATGCACAGCCGCTCCACATTGGGGTTGATGGAGCATAAACCATTGGACAATTCTTCCGGCAGCATCGGGATCACCCGGCGCGGGAAATACACCGAATTGCCGCGCTCGATCGCCTCCTTGTCCAGCGGCTCGCCCGGCTTGACGTAATGGCTGACATCGGCAATTGCCACGTACAGTTTCCAGCCGCCCTTGCCAAGCAGTTTCCAGCCCTTGCCCAGCGGCTTGCAGAATACGGCGTCGTCGAAATCGCGCGCAGTTTCGCCGTCGATGGTCACCAGCGGCAGGTCGCGAATATCCTCGCGGCCTTCGTAATCCTTCTTCTGCACCTTGGGCTTGAGTTTCTTCGCCGCCTGCGCCACGTCCTGCGGAAAATCATTGGGCAGATTATGCTTGCGCAGGGCGATCTCGATTTCCATGCCAGGGTCGGCATAATTGCCCAACACCTCGGCGATCCGGCCGATGGGGCGGCTATGCTTCGAGGGCTGCTGGATCATTTCAACCATCACCACCTGGCCGGGCTTGGCGCCCTTGTCGGAACCCGGCTCAATCAGGATTTCCTGGCTGATGCGCTTGTTTTCTGCCGTCACAAAAAGGATGCCGTGTTCAACGTGAAGCCGCCCCACCAACATCGAGTTGACGTGCTCCAGCACCTCGACGATGCTGCCTTCCGGCCGGCCGCGCCGGTCCACGCCGATCTGCCGCGCCATGACGCGATCGCCGTGCAGTACCTTGTCCATCTGTTTGCCGGACAAAAACAGGTCCGGGCTACCATCTTCAGGAACAAGGAAGCCAAAACCATCGGCATGCCCCTGTACAGTGCCCTTGATGAGATCGAGTTTCTCCATCAGGCAGATTGCACCCTTGCGGTTGCGCATGATCTGCCCATCGCGCTCCATCGCCCTGAGGCGGCGGGAAAAGATGTCGGCTTCTTCCCCGTCAAGGCCGAGCAGTGTGATCAGCTTCTCATCACTGATCGGGGCGCCCTGCTCTTCCAGCAGCTGGAGAACAAACTCCCGGCTGGGCAGGGGCTTTTCATAATTCCGGCTTTCACGCTCGAAATGTGGATCTTGAGGTTTGCCGCCTTTTTTGGCGGCCTTGCTATTTAGATTTGACAAAAGTTTCGTTTCCTATAAAATTCGCGTTTCTTGAAGCCCAGATGGCGGAATTGGTAGACGCGCACGGTTCAGGTCCGTGTGCCGCAAGGTGTGGAGGTTCGAGTCCTCTTCTGGGCACCAAATCAAAAAGGGCGGGTTCTTCGGAACCCGCCCTTTTTATTTACTCAAACGGGTGCCTTAATACAATCGTCTCTTCCCGGTCAGGACCAGTGGAGATGATGTCGATCGGTACGCCGCAAATTGCTTCCATGCGTTTGAGATAGGCGCGTGCATTTGCCGGCAACGCGTCATAATTCTTCACGCCAACAGTACTATCCTGCCAGCCCGGCATGTCTTCGTAGATCGGCTCACATTTGGCCAGAGTTTCAGCACCCACCGGAAGAATATCGGTCGTGCCGCCATCCACCTTGTAGCCGGTACACAAACGCACTGTTTCCATGCCGTCCATCACGTCCAGTTTGGTTACGCACAGACCCGTCACGCCATTGATCTGAATCGAACGCTTCAGTGCTGCGGCATCAAACCAGCCACAACGGCGCGCGCGTCCAGTCGTGGCACCAAATTCGTGGCCACGGTCGGCCATGTGCTTGCCGCTCGGATCAAGCTTGTCCACAGCGTCATACAATTCAGTAGGGAATGGACCGGCGCCGACACGGGTGGTGTAGGCCTTGGTGATGCCCAGCACGTAATGCAGCATCTGCGGACCCACACCGCTGCCGGTGGCTGCGTTGGAAGCAATGCAGTTGCTCGATGTCACAAAGGGATAGGTGCCGTGATCGATATCCAGCAACGCACCCTGTGCGCCTTCAAACAATATGTTTTTTCCTGCCTTGTTGGCTTCGAAGAGGAGATTGGGCACATCCGCCACCATGGGCTTGATGCGCTCGGCAATCAGCAGAACGTCATCCAGGGATTTCTGGAAATCCACGATATCTGCCTTGAAATAATTTTTCAGCACGAAATTGTGGTAGTCAAGAATCTCACCCAGTTTTGCCGCCAGGCGCTCACGGTGGAACAGATCCTGGATACGAATGCCTCGGCGTGACACCTTGTCCTCGTAGGCGGGGCCGATGCCGCGCCCGGTTGTGCCGATCTTGCTGGCGCCCTTGGCAATTTCACGCGCCTGATCAAGCGCCACGTGATGCGGCATGATGACCGGGCAGGCAGCGGAAATTTTCAGGCGGTTGCACACCAGCACCCCGGCTTTCTCCAGCATGTCCACTTCTTCCATCAGCGCCCATGGGGAAACCACCACACCGTTGCCGATATAACAATCGACATTCTGGCGCAGGATACCGGACGGAATCAGGTGCAACACTGTTTTGACACCATTGATCACCAGCGTGTGGCCAGCGTTGTGTCCGCCCTGGAAGCGCGCAACGCCCTGGGCGTGATCGGTCAACCAATCGACGATCTTGCCTTTGCCTTCATCCCCCCATTGGGTGCCGATTACCACTACGTTCTTTGTCATGCTTTCCAACCCCTAAACTAGATTTTTTCTACCAGCCATTGTTTGTCATGTTTTACCAGCCTGCGATCACAGTTCAACTCTCCCTGACTATCTTCATGGCCGGGAAGATCCACCAGAACAACTTCACCCTGGCTGCGCAAGTCGTCAATCTTCTTTTTCAGGTCTTCGTCACTGCCATAGGGCGCCAGTATGGCTGGCGCCGGCGCTGCCGGCCCCAAGGCACCGCACAACACTCTCAGATCCATGCTAAAGCCGGTTGCAGGACGCGCACGCCCAAAAATGCTGCCTACCTCGTCATAGCGCCCGCCCTTGGCAACTGCATGCGCCTGATTCGGCAGATAAGCGGAAAAAACAACCCCACTATGATAATGGTAACCACGCAACTCGGCCAAATCAAAAGCGATCCTATCCACCATTCCATCCAGACTGGCGGCGATCGCATTCAATGCATCAAGTGCCGCGCGCACTTCGGGATAATCCGGCAGGCACTGCCGCGCCTGCGCCAGAACATCAATGCCGCCGTAAAGCTGTGGCAGTTGCAACACTGCATCACGGGTCGGCACAGCCAGAGCTTGAACCAGTTCTGTCAGCGCCGGCACGTCCTTGCCCTGCAGAGCCTGGAACAGTGCGGCTTCAAGATCAGCTGAAACGGCGCCATGCTCCATCAGCGCCTGGAAAATCCCCACATGCCCGAGATCAAGGTGAACGTCGTTAACGCCGATCAGGCTCAACGCCTTCAGCATTATCTGCTGTATTTCGATATCACTTTCCAGGCCGGCATGACCAAACAGTTCAGCGCCAATCTGCAACGGCTCGCGGGTCTGCATCATGCCATCGGGTATGGCATGCAGAACACTCCCCGCGTAGCACAATCTGACTACGCCGCGACGATTAAGCAGATGTGCATCTATCCTTGCCGCCTGCGGCGTGATGTCCGCCCGCAGCCCCATCATCCGGCCGGAAAGCTGGTCCACCACCTTGAAGGTTTTAAGATCCATATCGTGGCCGGTGCCAGTCAGCAAGGAAGGCAAATATTCCAGTAATGGCGGAATGACCTGGTGATAGCCATGCACATGGAACAAATCCAGCAGGCGGCGGCGCAGGCTCTCGATGCGGCGAGCCTCGGGGGGAAGAATATCTTCTATGTATTCGGGCAGTAACCAGGTTTGCATTATTTAACCAGCAACAATATCAATAAACCGCCCAGCATCGAACCCAGGCCGATAAAACGCAGCTGTCCATCGGAAAGTTCAATCATTTTGCGGAATGTTTCGCGCCAAGCGGCAGGCGCCATGAACGGAAGCAATCCTTCCAGGATCAACATCAGGGCAAAGGCCGCCAGCAGATTCACCTGCATTATTTTGCTGCCTTGCCGCCTGGCGCCCTCATGTATTTGAAGAAGTCGGACGTGGGCTCAAGCACCAGCACGTCAGACTTGCTCTTGAAGCTCTGACGGTAAGCTTCAAGACTGCGATAAAAGGCGTAGAACTCAGGGTTCTGGCCATAAGCCGCAGCATAGGTGGCAGCCGCCTTGGCATCCCCCTCACCCTTGGTCTGCTGTGCGGTGCGATACGCCTCGGCCAGAATCACTTCGCGCTGGCGATCGGCATCAGCACGAATTTTCTCTGATTCAGCAAAGCCCTGTGAGCGCAGTTCGTTGGCAACACGCTTGCGTTCGGCTTCCATGCGCTGGTAAACCGACTCGCTCACTTCCTGCGGCAAATCCACCCTTTTCAGCCGCACGTCCATTACCTGCACACCGATCTTGCGCGCATCTAGGTCAGCTTTCTGGCGCAATATTTCCATGATCTTGTCGCGCTCGCCCGACACCACTTCGTGCACCGTACGTTTACCAAATTCGGCACGCAAACTGTCATTGACCGTCTGCATCAGACGTGTTTCGGCTCGCGCCTCATCACCGCCGACACTGACAAAATGCTGTTTGACGTCAATGATGCGCCATTTGACAAAGGAATCGACCAGCACGTTTTTCTTTTCCGAAGTCAGGAAGCGCTCCGGTTCGACGGTATCCACCGTACGCAAGCGGGTATCAAAATAGCGTACGTTCTGCAGCAATGGAATTTTGAAATACAGGCCGGGCTGATGTTTGACGGAAATGATTTCACCCAGCTGAAAAACAATAGCCTGTTGACGCTGATCCACTGTAAACACAGTCAGGCTGGAAAGAACCAGCAGTGCCAGCAAGCCCGTTAACAAACCACTCAAATGTTTTTTCATTAACGTGTCTCCCGGTCCCGGCTGCGGAAGGCATCACGTGAGCGCGACGTGCTGTCGGCGGAAGGTGCAGATTCCGGCTGGGGTATTGGTTTGGCAACAGGTGCATCGGGTGCAGACTGCTGAATGAGTTTATCCAGAGGCAGGTAAAGCAGATTATTGCCGCCTTTCTGGTCCACCAGCACCTTGCTGGTACTGGAAAGCATCTGCTGCATCGCATCCAGATACATGCGGTCACGGGTCACTACCGGTGCTTTGTTGTATTCCGCCACGATCTGCTTGAAGCGTGAGGCATCACCCTCGGCACTGGCAATCACGCGCTGCTTGTAACCATCAGCCTCTTCCAGCAGACGCGAGGCTGCGCCACGCGCCTTGGGCACCACGTCGTTGGCATAAGCCTGGCCTTCGTTTTTCTGCCGCTCCTTGTCCTGGCCGGCCTTCACGGCATCGTCAAAAGCAGCTTGCACCTGCTCCGGCGGTTGAGCATTTTGCATCGTCACCTTGCTGATATTGATGCCGGTCTTGTAACGGTCGAGAATTTCCTGCATCAATTTCGTCGCCCGGGCCGCCACTTCGGCGCGCCCTTCATACAGCACGAAATTCATCTTGTTCTTGCCTACAATTTCGCGAATCGCAGTTTCTGAGGCGTTGAGCACAGCGTCTTCGGGATGGCGGTTATTAAACAAAAAATCTTGCGGATTTTTCAGGATGTACTGTACGGCGAACTGGATGTCGATAATGTTTTCGTCATCCGTCAGCATCAGGGATTCTTTCAGAATCTTGCTTTTGACGTTGTTGCGGTACCCTACTTCCACCGTGCGCACCTGTTCAACATTCACCACTTCCACACTTTCGAAAGGATAGGGCAGATGCCAGCGTGGGCCGGACTCCGTGGTTTCAAGGAACTTGCCGAAACGCAGCACCACACCCCGTTCACCCGCATTGACGATGTAGAAGCCGCTGCCAATCCAGACCAAAAGCGCCAGAGCCGCGATCAGGCCCATGCCGCCGAAAGCCTTTGGGCCAATGGGTGTGGGAGCGCTGCCGCCTGAAGATGGCCCCTTGCCACCAAACATGCCGTTCAGTCTCTGATTGAATTTGCGCCACAGCTCGTCAAGATCAGGCGGGCCGCCACTGTTTTTCTTACCCCAGTCGGGATCATTCCAAGCCATTTTTTAATTAAATTCCTAATTAATTTAGTTAACATCCAAACTCAGAGAGTTGACGCGCTACCAGTTGTTGCCTCATCAGGCATCGAGGTTTCTGCCCGCAATTTTTCACCAAACTCGGACAAGATCTCGCGAATCAAATTCATTCCGGCACCGGTAAGCGCACTGACGTGAACACTGGCAATTCTACCATACTCGTCCCGCTCCACGCCCGGCGCCTGGCCCTTGATATCAATTTTGTTGAACAGCATGATCTGTGGCGCATCAGCCCCGATTTCCCTGAGCACACCATTAACTTCATCGATTTGCAGTTCCCGATTGGGGCTGGCGCTATCCACCACATGCAGCAACAAATCCGCCTCAACCGCCTCGGTCAGGGTAGAGCGAAAAGCCGCCACCAGTGTGTGGGGGAGATGCTTGATGAAACCCACCGTATCGGAAAGCACTGCCTCGCCCGCATCGCCCAGATACAAGCGGCGAGAAGTGGTGTCGAGCGTGGCAAAAAGCTGGTCCGCCACATAGGCGTTGGCATGCGTCAGGCGATTGAAGATCGTGGATTTACCGGCATTGGTATACCCGACCAGGGAAACCGACAACACCTTGCCTCGTGCCCGGGAACGCCGCTGCACCTGGTGCTGACGCTTAAGGCGGACCAGCTTTTCCTTCAGAGACTTGACCCGCTTTCCCAGCAGGCGCCGGTCGGTTTCCAGCTGCGTTTCACCCGGCCCGCGCAATCCGATACCGCCTTTCTGGCGCTCCAGATGGGTCCAGCCGCGTACCAGGCGAGTGGCCAGATGTTCCAGTTGCGCCAGTTCCACTTGCAGTTTGCCCTCATGGCTACGTGCACGCTGGGCAAAAATATCAAGAATCAGGGTGGTACGGTCAATGACCCGGGTTTGCAGGCGCTTCTCAAGATTGCGCTGCTGACCGGCGGAAAGTTCGTGATTAAAAATCACCATGCCGGCGTCTGCTTCTCGCAACACGTCACCAATTTCGGCCACTTTTCCACTGCCGGCAAAAAGCGCCGCATCGGGCCGTGAACGTTTTCCTTCGACTATTGCAACAACCTGGACTCCCGCACTTTCAGCCAGCAGCTTAAGTTCATCCAGGCTTTCAGCATAATCCGTGTCGCCAAAATCGAGGCTCACCAGCACCGCGGCACCCGCGCCGCCGGGGCGATCAAACATGCGTAGCGGTCTTAATCAGCCATTCCAGGTGTATCGGAGGGATGGTCAAAAGGGATGCTTACCGGCCGTGCCGGCACGACGGTAGAAATTGCGTGTTTGTAAACCATCTGGGTAACGGTATTCTTGAGCAGCACGACATACTGGTCAAAAGATTCGACATGTCCCTGCAACTTGATGCCATTGACGAGATAAATGGAAACGGGAATATGCTCTTTACGCAGGATATTCAGGAATGGGTCTTGTAACATTTGCCCTTTAGCACTCATTTTTTGCTCCAAACGCAATATTTGTTTGTTATAAATATTTACTTTAATTGATTTTTCAGGCAATTGCCAGAAAACCTAATGTGTTAGATGGGGGAAAAGCAGAATGTTTCAATACCACGGAAAGACTATAATTCCGGTCTGCCAAAATAATATCCCTGCCCCCAGTCCACCCCCATCTCCCGGAGCATATCCGCCGTTTCACCATCCTCGACAAATTCCGCGATAGTTGTGATTCCCAAACGCTGCGACAGGGAAACCATGCTTTCCACCATATAACGTACCCGCGCGTTGCTGCGCATGTTCTGCACCATCCAGCCCTCAATTTTGAGGAAACTGATAGGCAGTTCGGCCAGGTAAAGGAAAGATGAATAGCCACTGCCAAAATCATCCAGAGCGAGGCGAAAGCCGAAATCCAGCAACGGTTGCAAATCCTGTCGCATGCCCTCGAAATCGGTCAGTAATTGCCGCTCCGTGATCTCGAAAACGATAGGTTTATTACCCTTGAATTCGACATTGCAAGGGCACATAGCCATGGCCAAATCAAGCATTTGCGTGACCAACTCCTTGCGAGCAAGGAACTGCGGCGAAAGATTGATAAAATGCGCAAAATCCGGGTCAAAGCCTTGTTCAAGCACCGCCGTGCAGCGAGCCATGGACTGCTGAACGATGACACGATCCACCTCGTGGATCAGATTAACTCCCTCGGCCGCCTCAATAAACTCGATCGCCGGAATCACGGTTCCATCCTTCAGCTTCAACCGGGCCAAGGCCTCGTCGGCCACAACCTTGCCGGTCCCGAGGTCAACCATTACCTGATAGGCGGCCACCACGCGCTGTTCCTGCAGCGCACGTTGCAGAACACCCGCCCGCCACAATATCGAGCCTTCCCTGCCCTCACTCGCCACCACGCAATCCCGCCCGCGCCGCTTTGCCTCATACAGGCAGCCATCCGCCTCGGAAAGCGTGCGCGCCATGTCGGCATCCCCCGGCTGGAACGTGCCAATTCCAAAACTTGACGTCACCTCAACATCGCCAGACTGGGTAATGCAAGGTGTGGACTTGAGCGCAATCCGGACACGCTCCACTGCGGCAAAAGCTTCTTCGCCGCTCGAATGATGCAGAAACAGGATGAATTCCTCGCCGCCCCAGCGCGCAATCCAGTCCCCCTCGCGCAACGCCTCTCGCATAATCCGGGAGGATTGGCGCAGCACTGCATCACCCACATTATGGCCAAAGTTATCGTTGATCAGTTTGAAGCGGTCAAGATCGGCAACCGCCACGGAAAAACCGCTATCATCCCGCCTGGAGCGGCCAATTTCTTCGATGAAACGCAGTTCGGCAGCACGCCGGTTGGGCAGCCCGGTCAAGGTATCGGTCAGCGCCTGGGTCTGCAATGCCTGAGTCTGCCGGGAACGTAGCAGCATCAGGCCAAACCAGTTTGCCAACAGCTCCATGAACACCTTGTCGTCATTGCTGAATTCCAGCCCGGCCAACTGCTGGCGGCGGAGAAATACCAGGGTGCCGTACAGATCATCCCCTACCCAGATCGGTATACCCGCATAGACCTGCACGCCCGAAGCATGAACCATCTGAGTGTTGCGGAACTGTTCACTCTCCTGCATGTGGTAATAGTAAACACTCTGACCACATTGAATCGCGGCTGAACAGAGCGTCTCCAGCGGGCATACACCATCAGCCTCAAAAAGGCCCAGGCCGTCTTCCAGGTAGCGGATGACAAAGTGCCCGTCATCCATCTCCCCAATAAGCACGGAATCGGCTTCCAGCGCATCCCGCGCCAGTTTCAGCATCAGCTTTGCTTTTTCTTCGTCCGACTTGGCGCGATTCGTGGCAAGTTGCCACAGCGCCTGAAGCCGTGCCGACTGATTCTGCGCCTGAGAGAGCAGGGTATTGTTCTGGTTCATGAGGGTAAAGGAATGAGCGTTAATATTTGAAGTGCTGGCATAACACTATTAACGCACTGATCTGGTCTGAAAACAATACCGGAAAAAGGGGTTGCCGAGGCAGATTTTGCATGTACCGCTCCGCAATGGAGCGCCACTTGCAGTGGTGCTAGCTTGCTGGCCAATACTCGGTGGCAATACCGCTCCCAAGATCGGCTTCGACCAGACGGCGCCGCACTTCGAGCAAGCGCTCAATCAATTTGGGTTCCCGTTTCTCATAAGCATCGGCATCCGCCACACGGCTCACCACGACACCGAGCAATTCGGTAATCGCGTTACCAATGGAGTTCTGGCTGATGGTCACAATCAGCTTGCCTTGATCATTACGATAGATCAGTTGCTTGAATGCTGGTTGCCAGCGAATCGCGTTGGCGTACTTGGCATCGGTGATGCAACGATCGCGCACCTTCTTCGCCGTCGTCAGAAAATCGTTGTTGAACAACAGGACATTCTCAACCTGGGAGGGAAAATAAACATCGTTCAGAATCGGCGCGTTGCGCGTCGAAACCTGGGAGAAAAAAGTGCGGTAAAAATCGATGAATCCCTTCAGCACCAGATCATATTCATGCCAGAAACGGACATCTTCCAAAGCGGCCACACCGCCTGGAATTTCCCAGCTTGGCAGCCCCTGGGGATAGCCGGTCAGGTCAAAGCGTGCGGCATCATCGCTCACCGGGCGCAATACCTCCAGATGCAAGGCCTTGCAGATGAATTCACGATAGACGTCGTGCATGTACATCTCGAACAGCGAATGCTGACCGCCATCGGTAAGGTTGGGGTTTTTGCTGTCGGCAAGCTTGGCGTTGCGCAACTCGTCCATGGGGAAGACGATGAAATGGTTGTGCAGCATGCGGATGCTGGGAACACCGGGCGAAGTCAGCGGCCAGGTTGCATCCAGGCTCGCCTCGCCTGCCAGCACCAAGTGCTGCGCCGGGTCAGGATATTGCTCCAGCATGTAATCGATGATGATCTGGTTCATCCGGTTCCACACATGCCGGACATTGTCAGGCACCTGGGTGCGCCGCACCGGGCGCCCGAGCGGATTGAGAACAGCCTTGGAAGTGTTGTAGATAATCGAGGTATCGAACTCGGTGCTATGCCCCAGCGCCTTGCGATAAAGCAGCAGGTTTTCCGGGTTGATCAACAGTCCGTTGTTGTGCTCCAGATCGTTGAGATTTTCCGTGCTGTTGAAAAATTCATTGGGTTTCATCCCCTCCGGCACATCAAGTGGAATGGGGCGGTAGGGAGTAATTATTTCGCGCGGGCTGGATTGGGTCATGGTAAACGACAGGCATTATTGAGATGTTTTTGATAGAGCTTTTTACCACAGCCTCCGGGGGCCGGGCAGCAAAAAAACAAATGCGCGGATAAGATCCGTTGCATCGCCGACAAAACGCAACGGGCAACAATCAATATTTTTTGCCATACGTCTTGCGGCTGCGCCTTCTTCTGCTGTGCGCGGCTTTTTCATCAGCTTCGGTTTTTGGCGGAGGCGTCCGGCCGGCGAAGGGATTACTGCCTTGTTTGAACTGCACCCGAAGCGGGGTGCCTTCAAGCTCGAAGGCCTTGCGGAACGTGCTTTCCAGATAACGCTTGTAGCTGTCCGCCACGCCGCTCACCGCGGTGCCATGCACAATCACCAGCGGTGGATTGGAACCCCCCTGGTGAGCATAACGCAGCTTCGGCCTGATCGGGCCAACCTTGGGCGGCTGGTGTTTTTCAGTCGCGGCCATCAGCACGCGCGTCAGCATGGGCGTGGACATTTTCTTCATCGCCGCCGCGAAAGCGCCGTCGATGGACTTGAACAGCCCGCCTACGCCACTCCCCTGCAGGGCGGAAATATAGTGGTACTTGGCGAACTCGAGAAACTGAAGTTTGCGCCCCAGATCACTCTTGATCACCTCGCGTCGAGCCTCATCCAGGCCATCCCATTTGTTCACCGCAACAACCAGCGCCCTGCCCGCCTCCAGAATGAAGCCGGCAATATGCGCATCCTGCTCGGAGACATCCTGACGGGCGTCCAGTACCAGCACCACTACATTGGCGTCTTCGATGGCCTGCAGGGTCTTGATGACAGAAAATTTCTCGATCGCCTCGAATACTTTTCCCTTCTTGCGCACCCCGGCAGTATCAATCAGGGTATAGCGCCGTCCATCGCGCTCCAGGTCCATGTAGATGCTATCGCGAGTCGTGCCCGGCTGATCGAAGGCGATGACCCGCTCTTCGCCCAGCAAGCGATTGACCAGCGTGGATTTGCCCACATTGGGGCGGCCGACGATGGCAACCTTGGGATGGTCCTCTTCCCGTCCGTCATCTTCCGCCTCGTCGGGGAACCCCTCCAGTGCCAGTTCGATCAGCTCTCGCACACCTTCGCCGTGCGCGGAGGAAATCACCAGCGGGTCGCCCAGCGCCAGCTCATGGAACTCCGCCGCCACCACTTCACGGCGCATCCCCTCGGCCTTGTTGACGGCGAGAAATACCGGGCAACCTGACTTGCGCAAGCCATCCGCAATGATCTTGTCCTGCGGCGTCAGTCCATGACGGGCATCCACCAGGAAAATGATGCAGTCGGCTTCATCCACCGCCTGCAGGGTCTGCTTCGCCATCTCGTGCATGATCCCGTCTTTGGCGACTGGCTCGAATCCGCCGGTATCCACGACCAGATAGGGCTTGCTGCCCACCAGCCCGTGGCCGTAATGGCGATCCCGGGTCAGACCGGGCAAATCGGCCACCAACGCATCACGGCTCTTGGTAAGGCGATTGAAAAGGGTGGATTTTCCGACGTTAGGCCGTCCCACCAGGACCAGGGTAGGTTTCATTGGGGAGCCAGTGCAAACAGGCCGCCATTACGTGTCTGCAGTAGCAGATTCTGCTCAAGCAACAAAGGCGTGGCCATAATCGAACTGCCGTCGGTAGCCACGCGCGCGGCAAAACTGCCATCCTCACGCGACAGGAAATGCACGTAGCCTTCCAGGTCAGCGACCGCCACATGTTTGCTGCTTGCAACCGGCGCGCTCAGGCGGCGATTCAGCAGCTTGTCCTGCTTCCACATGCTGGCGCCACTACTTTTGTCCAGGGCATGCACCGCCCCGCGGATATCGCTGACATAAAGCGAGGAAGCATCCACCGACAAACCGGAAACACTCGACATTTCACGCGCCCAGGTCAGGTTGCCACTGGCAATTTCGAAGCAGGCAACGCGCCCTTGATAAGCTACGGCGCAAATGCTGTTTCCATCCACCACCGGCTGGCTGGTCACGTCGGCGATACGTTCCAGTTCAGTGGCGCCGCGCGGCTGAGCAACGCTGGCTTCCCATCCCAGCACGCCGTTGGTGAGCGATAGCGCCACCAGTTTCCCGCCGGCGTAGCCTGCGAACACCCCGCCACGTGTCACCACCACGCCGGCATGACTGCGAATTGCGAGAGGCGGCAAGGTACGTTGATACACCCACTTGCGCTTGCCGTCACGGGCATCCAGGCCAAAAATCTGCCCATCTGCCGCACGCACCACTACAATGTTTTCCGCCACTTGGGGGGCACTCAGGACTTCAGACGAAACTCTGGATTCCCACACAACCTTGCCATCCAGGTCGTAGGCCAGCACTTCCCCCTTGCGGGTTGCCACCAGGACCAGACCTGAACCCACGCCAACACCCGCGGAGAGTTTTTTCCCTGCTACCGTGCGCCACAACTGCTTTCCGCTCTGGGCATCAAAGCGGGCAATATCTCCGCCATGGCCGGCAGCATAAACACTGCCGTCCAGCACGGCGGGGGTGAATACATAATCGCCAGCGCTGCCAACACCAGCCTTCCATTGAACAGCAAGCTGCATGGACGGCTTTATTTCGATCAGTGGCGCAGGTTTTTCCGCCCGCTCATTACTTCCCCACAAGCCGAAACCGGTGGAAATGGATTCACCGAAACCAGCACAGCCAGCCAGCGATAAAACCAGCACGCTCGCCAAAGGTGCACGCAGCATCATACGAATATCCATCATCCCCCCAAGCCATCCAGTTTCAGTTGCACCAGCCCGCGATAGCCGCTGGCTGGGTCCATTTTTTCCAGCGCAAGCTGATAGGCAGCACGCGCCTCGGCGCTCTTGCCCGAGGCCAGCAGCACATCACCCTTCAAATCGGCGTACAGGCCATCAAAACCCGCGCCATGCTTGGACTCAAGAAGCTTGAGCGCTTCATCATGGTTTTTCTCGTCCAGCAACACGCCTGCCATCTGCAACCGGGCAGCATCCCTGACTTCATCACTTTTTACCCGTTCCATTACCCATTGCAACTGGGCCTTGGCGCTCTTGACATCCCCGGCTTCGTAATTTGACCTGGCAGCACCGAGTGCCGCGCGAGAAGCATATGACGTGCGCGGAAACCGCTCCATGAGCTGACCGGCAATTTCGCGCACAACTTTGGCGTCACGTTTTTCGACCGCTCCCTGGAGAGCTTCGTACAGGCCAGCTGCCTGAGTCGTCTGCTGGTGCTGGTAATATCGCCAGCCCTGGATGCCGGCGACTATTGCCACGAATACCGCTACGCCAAGCAGCACGGCATTGCCGTTCCGCTTCCACCAATCCTTGACGACGTCAATTTGTTCCTGTTCTTCCAGATCGTAAGCCATATAGCACCTTTAAAATAATTCTGTTAACAACGGGGGCTCAGATCCTGTTTCCCATCACACCCGCTGCTTCGTCTATCGTCATGCACGCCTGATCGCCCAATGCGCGCAGCGGCTTGAGCGTCAGTTGCCGGTCAGCCGCTTCGTTATCGCCGATGATCACCGCATAGCGCGCTCCGCTGGCATCTGCCTTTTTCATCTGCGTTTTGAAACTGCCGCCGCCGCAATGAAGAATCACGTGCAAGCCCTGTTCGCGCAACGCTTCAGCGGCCAGCGGCGCAAAGCGGTCCGCAGCTTCACCCTGATGTACCAGGTAGGCGTCAACAGGCTGTTCGGGCGGCTGAAACTTCTGCTCTTCCAGAAGTGCCAGCAAACGCTCCACGCCCATGGCAAAACCACAAGCAGGCGCCGGCTTTCCTCCAATCTGTTCGATCAGCCCGTCGTAACGTCCGCCGGCGCACACCGTACCCTGCGCACCCAGGCGCGTCGTCACCCATTCGAACACAGTGAAATTGTAGTAATCCAGCCCCCGCACCAGACGCGGATTGATGCGGTATTCAATACCGGCCTCGCGCAGCATTCCCTGCACTTCATCAAAATGCTTGAGCGAGGCCTCATCCAGATCGTCCAGCAACTTCGGTGCAGCCTCGATCAATGCCTGCAGGGCCGGGTTCTTGCTGTCCAGCACACGCAGGGGATTGGTGTGCAGGCGGCGCTTCGAATCCTCGTCCAGAAGATCGAGATGCTGCTCCAGGTAATGCACGAGGCGGGCGCGGTGACGGGCGCGATCTCCTGAACTGCCGAGTGTATTGATTTCCAGTGCCACATCCTGCAAGCCAAGTTTTTTCCACAGCCGCGCCGTCATCATGATTTGCTCTGCGTCCATATCCGGACCGGCAAAGCCCAGAGACTCCACGCCAACCTGATGAAACTGGCGGTAACGCCCTTTCTGCGGACGCTCGTGGCGGAACATCGGCCCCATGTACCACAAGCGCTGCGGCGCATTGTAAAGCAGATTGTGCTGCAGCACGGCGCGCACGCAGGATGCCGTCCCCTCCGGACGCAATGTCAGGCTCTCGCCATTAAGCGCATCGGTGAAGGTATACATCTCCTTCTCCACGATATCGGTTACTTCGCCGATAGCGCGTTTGAACAGCCCGGTCTGTTCCACGATGGGCATGCGAATGCACTTGTAGCCGTAGCTGTGCAGCCAGTCACGCACCGTGTCCTCGAAAAACTCCCACAGGGCGGCTTGTTCCGGCAGGATATCGTTCATGCCGCGAATGGCTTGGATCTGGCTCATTTTGCTTGCTGGATTCTCAGGGTTTTTGTTGTTTTGCCGCGATCTTGGCGCGTACTTCGCGCTCGATCTGATCGACAATCTCGTCATCGCTGACCTTGTGACTGGGCTTTCCGTCCAGGTAAAGCAGGTTCGGCTCACCGCCGGCAAGCCCGATATCCGCCTCGCGTGCTTCACCCGGGCCATTCACTATGCAGCCGATCACCGCCACATCGAGATGCTCCAGCACGTCCTCGAGGCGCTGTTCCAGGGCATTCACCACCTTGATCACATCGAAATTCTGGCGTGAGCAGGACGGACAGGCGATGATATTCACGCCCTTGTTGCGCAGGTGCAGGCTCTTCAGGATATCAAAGCCGACCTTGACCTCTTCCACCGGGTCGGCGGCAAGGGAAACGCGGATGGTGTCGCCGATACCGGACGCCAGAATCATGCCCAGGCCTATTGCCGACTTCACGCTGCCGGAACGCAGCCCGCCGGCTTCGGTAATACCCAGATGCAAGGGCTGATCAATCTGACCGGCAAGCTGCTTGTAGGCTTCCACTGTCATGAAGATTTCCGAGGCCTTGAGGCTGACCTTGAAATCAGGGAAGTTCAGGCGCTCGAGAATCTCGATATGGCGCAGCGCGGATTCCACCAGGGCTTCCGGTGTGGGTTCGCCATATTTCTTCTGCAGATCCTTTTCCAGGGAACCGGCGTTGACGCCGATGCGGATCGGGATGCCGTGGTCCTTGGCCGACTGCACCACGGCCTTGACGCGATCCTCGCGGCCAATGTTGCCGGGATTGATGCGCAGGCAGTCCGCACCCAGCTCCGCCACGCGCAGGGCAATTTTGTAATCGAAATGGATGTCGGTCACCAGCGGCACGGGAGAGCGCTTCCTGATCAGGCCGAAAGCTTCTGCCGCCTCCATGCTGGGTATCGACACGCGCACGATATCCGCGCCCGCCTTGGCTGCACGCTCGATCTGTGCCACGGTGGCATCCACATCAGTCGTCTCGGTGTTGGTCATGGTTTGCACCGAAATCGGCGCATCACCGCCAATCAGTACATTGCCAACCTTGATCTGCCGGCTCTTGCGGCGGGGAATCTCAACTTTGAACATGCTCACTCCAGGGTCAGCCGCGCCACATCGGCCTTGGCGAATGCGGAAAGATCAACGGGCTGGCCTTTGTAAATCAATTTCACATTAGGCGAACTCCCGATCACCAGGGATAAGGGCGCCTCACCCTCCACGGTCTGGTCAGTACCCGCTGTATTGTTCTGCGAATGAATGATTTTTCCATTTTTATCACGCACCTCGACCCAGGCACGGCCAGAAAAAGTCATCTTCAAGCGCGCCAGCGTAGTGGCGGATACGGCCATGCTGGCCGGCGTCGCGGGCTCTGCCGCCGGGATGACCGGCGGCGGCAGCGCAACAGCAGGCTCGGACACAGGCGACAGCACAATTTCAGGCTCCGCTGGAACCACTTTTGAGGGCAGAGCCACCGGCTCGGCCGTGCGGGGCACAATCGCCGATTTGGTTTCCTCAGGGCCAAGCCACTGCAACACAGCCCAGGAAACCACGGCCACAACAACAAAAGCCATCAGCAACCATTTCAACCAGGGTTTGGATTCGTGCTCGGAAAAACGGATCTTCTGCGAGGGTGCTTGAATCTGGTGCGACTCCTCCTCGTTTCCGAAAAAAAGCCGGGCCATTAATGGTTCAGGATCAAGCTGTACCAGGCGCGCATAGTTCCTGATGAATCCACGAACAAAAGTGCGGCCAGGCAGCTTCGAGTAATCGTCCGCCTCAAGTGCTGTAATCTGCTTTTCACTCAGACGCAGCGCACGCGCAGCGTCAAACAGGCTCAGACCCTGGCTTTCCCGTTCACGCTTGAGTCTGGCGCCCGCACCCTCCCGAGGTGGAGCGTCTGTTTGTTCTTCGACAATATCCGTCACTGCCGCCCCTCTGCCGCACCCACGTTGGCGAACTGGCCATTACGGAACGCGATCGCCTCGCGAGAATCCGGAAAATTCTTCCTCAACTGCAAACCATAATTGACTTCGGCATCGCGGTTTCCAAGACGATGGGCGATGCGCGCACCGAGCCACAGCCCTTCAGGAGTTGGCCCGCTTTTCATGTAATGCTCAAGGTAAAACAGGGCATCATTGTTCTTGCCGCGGCGAAACTGTATATCCGCAAGATAAAACAGGGCCTGGGGAGGTACAGGCTGGAATTTGATGGCACGCAGGAAGAAATCTTCCGCTCCCTGATCATCGCCTTTCTTCAGGGAACACTGGCCGGCATTGAGATAAGCCTTTTCCGGCGTGGAATAGAGCGGGTTTTTCAATGCGCTCATGAAATGGCCAATCGCCTCGTCCACGCGGTCGCGCTGACACAGGAACCAGCCGTAGTTGTTGTGCGCATCGGAATTGCCGGAATCGATATTGAGGGAACGTTTGAAGCTCTCATCCGCCTTGTCGTACTCCCTCAGTTCCATGTAAACCAGGCCGAGGATATTGTAGGCTGGTGCGTACGAGGAATCCGACTTGATGGCGATATTGAGTTCTTCCAGCGCCACGCCCAGCTTGCCCATGCCAAAATAGCCGGCGCCCAGCTCAGTGTGAATCTGGGCCCGCTTGGTCTCGTCGGACTGCGACTGCGCCAACACCGGCAACGCCGCACAGGCACACGCCATCAACATCATTGCCAGCAGTTTCTTCATATCGCAGCCTCCACTATTTTGTACTGAGTCCGTTTGGTCTTGTCCTGCACCTGCCCCGCCAGTTGCCCGCAGGCGGCGTCGATATCATCGCCACGCGTCTTGCGGGTGGTTGCCACCAGCCCGGCCTGCATTAGCGTATCGCGAAATTGCCGCACCGCCTCCGGGCGGGAGCGTTGGTAACCCGACAGGGGAAAAGGATTGAAAGGGATCAAGTTGAACTTGCATGGCACATCCCGCACCAATGCTATCAGTTCACGCGCATGAGCCACACTGTCGTTGACACCATCCAGCATGACATATTCGAAAGTCACAAAATCCCGTGGCGCCTTCTCGATATAACGCCGGCAGGCGGCCATCAGCTCGGCCAGGGGATATTTCCGGTTGATCGGCACCAGCACATCGCGCAGTGCATCATTGGGCGCATGCAGGGATACCGCCAGCGCCACCGGGCAGGTGTCGCGCAGACGATCCATTGCCGGGACCAGGCCGGACGTGCTCACCGTCACGCGGCGGCGCGACAATCCATAGGCATGGTCGTCAAGCATGATATTGAGCGCAGTCACCACGTTGTCAAAGTTGGCCAGTGGTTCGCCCATGCCCATCAGCACCACGTTGGAAATAATACGATCCCCTTTGGGATCACGCCCCAGAGCCCTATTGGCCCACCACAACTGGCCGATGATTTCAGCCACGGACAGATTACGGTTGAAACCCTGGCGGGCCGTGGAGCAAAAACTGCACTCCAGCGCGCACCCCACCTGGCTGGAAATGCATAAAGTGCCACGCTCATCCTCGGGGATGAAAACGGTTTCGATGCCGTTACCGGCGCCGACGTCGAGCAACCACTTGCGGGTGCCGTCGTCGGACAATTGTTCCTTGATCAGCCGCGGCGGTTCAACCACGGCTGAAATGCTTAACTTCTCACGCAACGACTTGGCCAGATCACTCATGCGGGCAAAATCATTCTCGCCAAAGTGATGCATCCAGCGCATCACCTGCTTTGCGCGAAAAGGCTTTTCGCCAATTTCGGCAAAATAGGCGGTGAGCTGAGGGAGATCGAAGTTGAGCAGATTAACGGTCACGACACACCTTTGTCATGACCATCTCCCTCACCCCAACCCTCTCCTGGAGGAGAGGGCGGCCAAAGTGTCGCTCCGCTGCTCGCATAAGGCTGGGCATTAGCGCGCGTAAACTTCCATCGCGGGGAAGAAATAGCAGATTTCCGCCTTGGCGGTATCGGGACCATCAGAACCATGCACGGCATTGGCATCGATGCTCTCGGCGAAATCGGCGCGGATCGTGCCTTTTTCGGCTTTCTTGGGGTCAGTGGCACCCATCAGTTCGCGGTTCATGGCAATTGCATTTTCACCTTCCAGAACCTGGATCATCACCGGTCCGGAAATCATGAAATCCACCAGATCCTTGAAGAAAGGACGCTCGCGGTGGACAGCGTAAAAACCTTCGGCTTCGGCACGGGACAGATGCTTCATTTTGGAGGCGGCGATCTTGAGGCCGTTGCTTTCGAAGCGGGAATAAATCTTGCCAATGGCATTCTTGGCTACGGCATCGGGTTTAATAATGGACAGGGTGCGTTCTACAGCCATTTGCATCTCCATTTTCAGGGTAAATATAAGGTATTCAACAACCCGCTAAAATAGCATGAAATCCTTATAAAATAAACCTCGCGGCGGCAAAAGCGAAGTGATAACATGCCGTGCATTCCCTCTGACGGCACTGCGAACAGGAAGTTTCAATGGTGGAACAAGCGGTCAACGACGATCACGCCGAGATCAAGAAACGCGCCATGCAACGCCTCATTGTTGCCGGCGCCCTGGTGGCGGCCGCGGTCATCGCGCTAACTGTTTTAAGCAACAAAACGGATGAACCCGCAACGCCCGTCAACATTCCAAAAACACCGGCCATCACAACAGCGCAACCCGCTCCGCCCGAACCAGTGCAGGAAGTTGGCGAAGAACCAGCCGCCGAAACGCAAATACCTGAAGAACCGCCCGTTCCTGATAGCGAAGCAACTCCCGCCATACCGCCGCCTCCGCCGCCACAGGTCGTGAACAAACCCAGCCAGACCACGCCCAGAGCCGCCGCAAAAGAAAGCGGAGCGCCGGAAAAAACCAGCGAGCCGCAAGCAGTCACGATCTCCCCTGCCCCTGCGGCAAAAAAACCTGCCGGGCCCATGCTAGCAGAGAGCAAGCCCGCTGTTGCAGCCACGGCGCCTCCCGTCAAAACGGCTGAACCCATCGCGCCCAAAGGCTACGTGGTCCAGCTCGGCCTGTTCTCCAACCATGAGAATGCTGTCCAGCTCCAGAAGCGGCTAGCGGACCATGGCATCAAGTCCCATACCGAGACCCGCCTCCATGTCGGCCCGTTCCAGAACAAGGCCGATGCCGATCAGGCCATGAACAAAATCCGGGGCATGGGAATCAACGCAGTCCTGGCCCCCGCCCATTAATCATTCTCGCGCCCCAGGGGAAGGGGCAAGTGCTCATATCCCCCTGACGAAATCCAGCACTTCCTGAGCATGACCAGCCACCTTGACGCCCCGCCACTCCCGGCGCAGCACCCCGGCAGCATCGACCACGAAGGTACTGCGTTCGATGCCCCGTACTTGTTTGCCGTACATATTCTTCATTTTGATCACACCAAATAGCGTGCAGGCTATTTCTTCGCCATCGCTCAATAACTCGAACGGCAAATCCTGTTTGGCCTTGAAATTCTGGTGGGACTTCAGGCTGTCGCGCGAGATGCCGTAAATCTCGCACCCTGCCGCCTGGAATTGCGCATGCAGATCGCGGAATTGCTGGGCCTCGGTGGTGCAGCCCGGCGTGGAATCCCTGGGATAGAAATACAGCACCACTTTTTTTCCACGCAAGGCATTCAGCCGGAACGGTTTTTCGCCGCTTGCCGGCAACTCGAAATCGCTGACAACCTGATCCATCATGCTTCGCTCCTGACAGGCAAGAACTGCGGACCCTGTAGCGCCAGACTGCCCAAACGCCCAGGAATTTCCCCGAAAATAACCTCGTGGCGCGGCAGCCGGGCCACATCCAGATCCGCAAAATACTGTGCCAGCGACACCAGTTCGTAGCCCTGAACGCGCCAGCCTTCAAGCAGCTGCTCGAACACGCCGGCCAGCTTCATGCCTTCCATCTCCGCATGCAGGGTATAGACATGGCCGGTCGGCAACGCGGTTTCGGTGAGCTTGAGCAGATGCTGGGCGACGTTCCCGGCAGTGATGCCATCCACGCCGATCAGCTCATCCAGTGTCGGCAGGGTGGTCGGCAACTGGGGGCAAGCGGTGATTTCAGCGCGATAAACCGGCACGAAAGGTTCGCTGCCGCGCGTGTCGGAGCAATAGGCGAAGCCCAGCTGCTGTTCCAGGCGCAGGGCATGGCGGTTCATTTGCCAGCCAGCCGCGCCATGCGTACTGGCCGGCGCGCCAAACACCTGTTCAAAGCGGTCGCAGGCGCGCCGCAGCTCGCGCGCGGTCCAGTCCGCATCCTGGCTGGCGGCGTTATCCTGCCAATAAACGTGGTCGTAACAATGGATGCCCGCCTCGAACCCCGCATCGCGCACCTGGCGCATGATGCCGGCGCAGCGTTTGCCGATATGCGGCCCCGGCAGCAGCGTGCCGTACATCAGGGTCTTGAGGCCGTAATGCTCGCGTACCGAGGTGCGCGAAACCTTTTTCATGAAACCGGGGCGAAACACCCGCTTGATGGCGCGGCCGGTGTGGTCGGGGCCGAGGCTGAAGAGAAAGGTGGCCTGGGCCTGATGCTTTTGCAACAGCTCTACCAGGCGCGGCACGCCTTCACGGGTGCCGCGATAGGTGTCGACATCGATCTTGAGGGCTAATTTTTTCATCGGAAATTCATGGCGAGAAAGGTAAGCCGCACGCCATTTCCGGCGCGGCTCCAGTCAGTGCGGCAGAAGCCTGACCAGCGCGACGCGGGGATGCGTCACAACAGGGCCAGGGCGCGGCGAATCTCAGTGATGGCGGCGGACCTCGCCCTTCAGCTTGTAAAGCGTGCCGCAATAAGGGCACAACGCCTCGCCCTTTTCCTCCAGCGGCAGGTAGACGCGGGGATGACTGCTCCATAAAGCCATTCCCGGCGTGGGGCAATGCAGCGGCAAGTCCTCCGGGGTCACTTCGATATAGCGCTGAGTGTTGTCGGCCAGATTATGTTCCATGGAGCGCGTCCTTAAACGAGAGTAAGCCAGTCAGAGTGCTGTGCCGATTTCCCGGTCACACAGTCGAAATACATGCTTTGCAGGCGCGTGGTAACCGGGCCGCGGTCACCGTTGCCGATGGCGCGGTTGTCCAGTTCGCGGATTGGCGTCACTTCCGCCGCGGTGCCGGTGAAGAAGGCTTCGTCAGCGCTGTAGACTTCATCGCGCGTGATGCGCTTCTCGATCACCTGCAGGCCGATTTCGGCCGCCAGCTGGATGATGGTGTCGCGCGTGATGCCTTCCAGCGCGCTGGTCAGGTCGGGCGTGTAGAGCTTGCCGTTGCGCACGATGAACACATTCTCGCCCGAACCTTCGGACACGAAACCGTCCACGTCCAGCAGCAGCGCTTCCTGATAACCGTCATGCTCGGCCTCGCGGTGGGCCATGATGGAATTCATGTAGTTGCCGTTGGCCTTGGCCTTGCACATGGTGATGTTGACGTGATGGCGGGAAAAAGACGAGGTCTTGACCCGGATGCCATGCTCCAGCGCCTCGGCGCCCAGGTAGGCGCCCCACGGCCAGGCGGCGACGATGACATGGGTGGAGAGCGTCTTGGCCGAGATGCCCATGGCTTCCGCGCCGTAGAATGCCATCGGGCGCAGGTAGCCGGATTCGAGATTGTTGTCGCGCACGGCGGCCAGTTGGGCCTGGGAAATGGTTTCCTTGTCGAACGGCATCTTCATGCCGAGGATGTGCGCCGAACGGAACAGCCTGTCGGTATGTTCCTTGAGGCGGAAAATTGCCGTGCCCTTGCCGGTCTTGTAAGCACGAACGCCTTCAAATACGCCCATGCCATAGTGCAGGGTATGGGTCAGGACGTGGGTGGTGGCATCGCGCCAGTTCACCATCTTGCCGTCGTACCAGATCAGGCCGTCGCGGTCGGACATAGACATCTTGAATTCTCCGGAAAAATGCTTTGATAAAGTTCAAAATTGTAGCTTAAATTTGGCCACTTGAGGAACGCGCCACGCTAAATTCAGGCTTCTTCATCCGCTGCATTTGCCGTTATCAGGCTTTTCCAACAGAATGCGAGGCATGCGCCGCTTACCCATCCCGCCCCTAGTGCTGCTCGCGCTTGCCATCGCCCTCAGCGCGATCGCCGAAATATCCGCACTGCACGGGCTGCTGCCGCTGGAAAACCGGGTTTCCGATTATTTTGTCAGAACCCACGCCCTGACGCAGAAAGCCGATCCGGCTATCGTGATCGTGGATATCGACGAAAAAAGCCTCGCCAGCATGGCTGATAGCGCCGGCAGCTGGCCCTGGCCGCGCTCCGTCCATGGCGAACTGGTGGAAGCGATCGAGCGCCAGCAGCCGCTGGCCATCGTGTTCGACATCCTGTTTACCGACCCGGACATTTACCGCCCGGAAAGCGATGCCTATTTCAATGCGGCGGTGGCGCGGCATCGCAATATCTATTTCCCCATGATCCGGCTCGATCCCGCCCACGACAAAAAAGGTGTACCCGCCGCAGAATTCGCCGCGCTGATCGGCATGGAAGCAACCTCCAGGGCTGACCCGAATGCCAGGGTGGCGCTGGTTCCTCCACGCGCCATCGACACCGGCAGCTGGCGGCTCGGCGCCATCAACTACAGCGAGGACAGCGACGGCATCGGCCGCCGCTACCATGTTTATCTGCCGGCCTCCGGCTGGCGCATTCCCTCCTTGCCGGCCCGGCTGGCCAGGGATCTGGGTTTTGACGTGCCGCAAACGGAGCAGATCATTCTCGGCTGGCGCGGCGGCGCGCTCTCGCATCCGCATATTTCCTACGCCGATCTCTACCTCGACGCCAGCCGCAAAACTCCGTTGCGCCCGCAACAGGAATTGAAAGGCAAGATTGTCATCATCGGCGCCGCGGCTTCGGGTCTGCACGATATCCGCTCCACTCCGGTCAGCAGCCTGCACCCGGCGCTGGAAATCCTCGCCACCGCCATCGACAACCTGAAAAACCGCGGCCATTTCCATACCGCACCGGCCTACACCGCGCCGGTGCTGGCACTGGCATTGATCGCGCTGCTGTTGCTGCTGTTTACCCGCTACCACCAGACCATTCGCATTGGCGCGGCGCTGCTGGCGATCACCGCGGCGCTGCTCGGAGCCAGTTATTTTGCGGTCAGCCAGCGCTGGCTGGTGCCGGTCTTTCTGCCGCTGCTGTTTGCCTGGGCCTTCTACTTTGCGGCGGCGCTGCACGAGTACCTGCGCGAGCGCAAGGCGCGCGAACAGACGGTGCAGATGTTCAACCGCTTTCTCGACCCGCGCGTGGTGAACGAGCTGGTGCACCAGGGCCAGACCGCGCAAAGTATGAGCGGGCAGACCCAGACCGTGACCGTGCTGTTTTCGGATATCCGCAATTTCACCACCTATTCAGAGCAGCACAGCGCGGAACAGGTGGTGGCCATGCTGAACCGTTATTTCAGCCTGCAGGTCGAGGTGATTTTTCGTCACGGCGGCACCCTGGACAAATTCATCGGCGACGCCATCATGGCTTTCTGGGGAGCGCCCACCGCCGACCCGCAGCACGCCGCCAATGCCGTGGCGGCAGCATTGGAAATGGCCCAGCGCCTGGAAGAATTCAAGCGCGAGCTGGGCGCAGCCGGGGCAGCCTTCGATGTCGGCATCGGCATCCACAGCGGCCCGGCAGTGGTCGGCTTCATCGGCTCGGAGCGGCGCCAGGATTACACCGCCATCGGCGATACGGTCAATCTCTCCAGCCGCATCGAGGGCGAGACCAAGGGCGTGGCGCGCATCCTGGTGTCGGACGAAACCCGCGCCCTGTGCGCGGACAAGTTTGACTTTATCGACCATGGATTTTATAAAGTCAAAGGGCGCAGCCAGGAAGCGCATTTGTTTGAACCACGGAGAAAAGCGGCATGAAATCATTTGTTGCATGGGTCTTGCTGGGGCTGGCCTGCAGTCTTTCTGCCGCCGCCGAGACCGCAGTCACAAGCAGGGAAACCGAACTCAAGCGCGAGCCTTTCAGCGACGCCGCCACGCTGGCCACCTTGCCGGCGCAAAGCAGCGTGGAAATCCTCAAGCGCCAGGGTGGCTGGACCCAGGTCAAGCCGACCAATGCCGCCGCGGGCTGGGTCAGAATGCTGAACCTGCGCCTCGGCAGCGGAAGCGCCACGAAGCAGGGCGATTCCGGCATCGGCGCCCTGTTCAACGTCGCCCGCAGCGGCAGCAGCGGCAATACCGTCACCACTGGCATACGCGGCCTGTCCGAGGAAGATCTGCGCACCGCCCGGCCCAATCCGCAGGAGCTGCAACGGATGCGGCAATTCTCGGTTTCCGCGCCTGAAGCGCAAAAATTCGCCAGTGCCGCCAGGCTGCAGAAGCAGCCGGTGGAATACCTCAGGGGCAGCGCTGGCGCGGCTTCTTCCAATAGCAATCCGGCCTCTTCCTGGGGGGATACGCCATGAGACATTTTTCACGTTCACTCAGCGCGCTGCTGACCGGTCTATTGCTGTCTTCACCAGCCTGGGCCCTCAACTTCAATCTTGAGGACCTGGGAAAGGTCGTCAACATCGCCAAGAAAACCACGGAACTCAAGGAAGTGGACGAAAGCGGCGAGATCGCCATCGGCGAGGGCGTCGCCTCCAACCTGCTCGGCGCAGCCCCGCTACTCAGGAACGAAGGCCTGCAACGCTATGTCAACCAGGTCGGGCGCTGGCTTGCGCTGCAAACCGAGCGCCCTGATCTCGCCTGGCATTTCGGCGTGATCGACAGCATGAACGTGAATGCCTTTGCCACGCCCGGCGGCTACATTTTCCTCACCCGCGGCCTGGTCATGAAAATGCGCAACGAAGCCGAGCTGGCCGGTGTTCTGGCACATGAGATCTCCCACGTGCTGCGCCGCCATCACCTCAACGCCATCCAGAAAAATGCGCAGATGGGCATCCTCGGCGATGTACTCAATGCCGCCGCCGAGCGCAACCAGAACAGCGCGGCACTGAAAAAAGTGGTCAGCACCGGCACCGAACTCTATGCGCGCGGGCTCGACAAGGATGACGAATTCGAGGCCGACCGCATGGGCATCGTGATCGCCACGCGCGCCGGTTATGACCCCTACGGCCTGGCTGCGGTGCTGCAGACGCTGGATCACATGAACCCGCAGGACGGCAGCCTGGCATTGATGTTCAAGACCCACCCCAGCCCCGCCAGCCGGCTCGAACTGCTGGATGGGATGATGTCAGGCACTTTTGACCAGTATCGCGGCGAAACCGTGCAAGCCCGCTTCCAGAAAATCATTCCGCAAGGAAATACCAGGGAAAAAATCCAGTGAAGCTGACCGTGCTCGGCTGTAGCGGCGGCATTGGGGCCGGGCTGCGCACCACGGCCATGCTGCTCGATGAGGACATCCTGATCGACGCCGGGACGGGGGTGGGCGATCTGACGCTGGAAGCGATGCGCCGCATCGACCACGTGTTTCTCACCCATTCGCACCTCGACCATGTCACCAGCCTGCCCTTCCTGCTCGACTCCACTGGCGACATGCGCGACCGGCCGGTCACCGTTCATGCCCTGCCGGAAACCATCGCGGTATTGCGGGAGCACCTGTTCAACTGGAAGCTGTGGCCGGATTTCACCCGGATTCCCGAACCGGACCGCCCTTTCCTGCGCTTCGAGACCATACACACCGGACAAACCGTGGAGCTGGGTGGACGCAGGATCACCGCCCTGCCCGCCCTGCACGTACTCCCGGCGGTCGGCTACCTGCTCGACAGCGGCCAGGCCAGCCTCGCCTTCAGCGGCGACACCATCGCTTGCGAGCCATTCTGGGACGCCCTGAACAGGGTGGATAACCTGCGCTACCTGCTGATTGAAACTTCCTTCACCAACGCCGAGCACGGCATCGCCCTGGCGGCCAAACACTATTACCCCAGCCTGCTGGCGGAAAATCTGTCCCGGCTGAAACGGGCGGCTGAAATCTACATCACCCATCTGGGCCCCAGCGAGCAGGAAGAGATCATGGCCGAGATCCAGGCCGCCGCAACAGGATTCGAGCCCAGGAAACTGGAACACGGTCACATTTTCAAGTTTTAGGACTCATTGTGAACACACCCGCAAACAGCGCAGCCAACATTTCCGAACTGAGCGGCCAGCTCGTTTTCTCGCGCAAGCTGCACGCCGTCACCAACAAGATTCACGCCACCCAGAACATCGATGAAATCATGCTGCAGCTATCGAGCGACATCTGCGCCCTGTTCGGGGCAGACCGGCTGACGCTCTACAGCATCGGTGCGGACAAGACATCGATCAACACCCGGATCAAAACCGGCCTGGGGGCCTTCAAGGATTTCAAGCTGCCCATTTCATTGCAAAGCGTGGCGGGCTATGTGGCGCTCAACAAGGCCATCGTCAATATCCAGGATGTGTATGACGATGAAGAGCTGAAAACCCACCACCCCGGCATCAATTTCCTCAAGGATATCGACCGCAAGAGCGGCTATCGCACCAAGCAGATGCTGGTGGCGCCCATCATCGACGCGGACAGCGGCGAACTGAACGGGGTCATCCAGCTGATCAATGCCCTGTCCGGACAGCCCTTTTCCACCGCTGCGGAAGAAGGCCTGCAGGAGCTGGCCAAGACCCTGTCCATCGCTTTCAGACAACGCCAGCGCATCCGCACCAAATTTGATGCGCTGATCGGCCAGGGCATTATTTCCGCAGCCGAGATCGAACTGGCCACGCGTTCCTCGCATCGTAAAAACAGGGACATCGAAGAGATCCTGCTGGAAGAATTCCAGGTCAAGACCGCCGATCTCGGCCAGTCGCTGGCGGATTTCTATCATGTCCCCTATGAGCCATTCAAATCCGGCCGCATCAAGCCCGACGATCTGCTCAAGAACCTCAAGCGCGATTATGTCGAAGGCAGCCTGTGGATACCGGTCGACGACACCCCGGAAGGCATGGTGATCGTGACGCCGGAACCGGACCGGGTAATCGGCTCGCACGTGGTCAGCAATATCTTCCCCAAGCACAAGCTGGTTTACCGGGTATGCACGCGGCACGATTTCGCCGCCACCCTGGATCAGTTTTACGGCGCCTCCGCCAATCTCGGGTCAATTGACGACCTGTTGTCGAATCTCGACGAGGAAACAGCCGTTGAAAGCACCAGCAGCGAGGAGCTGTCCGCCGCCAGCGACAACGAGCTGGTCAAGCTGGTCAACAAGATCATCGTGGACGCCTACAACCAGGGCGCCTCGGATATCCACATCGAGCCTTACCCCGGCAAGAACAAGACCATGATCCGTTTCCGCAAGGACGGCACGCTGTTCCCCTACATCGAGATTCCGGCCAGCTACCGCTCCGCCCTCCTGGCACGCCTGAAAATCATGTGCGACCTGGATATTTCCGAAAAGCGGAAACCCCAGGACGGAAAGATCATGTTCAAGAAATACGGGCCGCTGGACATCGAGCTGCGCGTTGCGACCATTCCCACCTCGGGCGGCCTGGAAGACGTGGTGATGCGCATCCTGGCCGCGGGCGAACCGATCCCCATCGACAAACTGGGGGTCAGCCCGCACAACCTGGAGCGCCTGAAGAACGTGGTCAGCAAGCCCTACGGCCTGTTTCTGGTGTGCGGCCCGACCGGCTCCGGCAAGACCACCACCCTGCATTCGGTGCTGGGCTACATCAACACGCCCGAAACCAAGATCTGGACCGCGGAAGACCCGGTGGAAATCACCCAGAAGGGCCTGCGCCAGGTGCAGGTCAACCCCAAGGCGGGGATTACCTTTGCGGTGGCGATGCGCGCCTTCCTGCGCGCCGATCCGGACGTGGTGATGGTGGGCGAGATGCGCGACAAGGAAACCGTCGCCACCGGCATCGAAGCCTCGCTCACCGGCCACCTGGTGCTCTCGACGCTGCATACCAACAGCGCGCCGGAAAGCATCGTGCGCCTGCTCGACATGGGCATGGACCCGTTCAACTTCGCCGATGCCCTGCTCGGCATCCTGGCCCAGCGCCTGGGCAAGAGCCTGTGCTCCGCGTGCAAGAAACCCTACACCCCCTCGGCGCAGGAAATCGAATCACTGCTCACGGAATACAGCGAGGAACTGAAAAACACCCCGGACTGGCTCAAGGACCCCGTTGCCGCGCGCAACAACCTGCACCAGTCGTGGCTCAAGACCTACGCTAATGAAAAGGGCGAGCTGCAACTGCACAAGCCGGTCGGCTGCGAAAAATGCAACAAGACTGGCTACAAGGGACGCTTCGGCCTGCACGAGCTGCTGATCGGCTCCGATGCGGTCAAGAAAAACATCCAGGAACATGCCCGTGTCGCCGAACTGACCGTGACCGCGCTGTCCGAAGGCATGCGCACCCTGCGCCAGGACGGCATCGAAAAAGTCCTGCAGGGCATCACCGACATGAAGCAGGTGCGCTCGGTGTGCATCAAATAGCCATGCCGCAGGCCAGCGCCAACCACCTGCTGCAGCGCCTGGACGAGCTCAACGCCATCGGCGTGGCGCTGTCCCGGGAAAAGGATATCAGCCGCCTGCTGGAAGCCATCCTGCTGGCAGCGGTGCGCATCACGCACTGCGATGCCGGCACGCTGTACAGCGTGGGCGAGGACGATGCGCTGCACTTCGAGATCGTGCGCACCCAGTCGCTCAACATCGCGCTCGGCGGCACTACCGGCAAGCCGGTTCCGTTCCCGCCGGTGCCGCTCCACGCTCCGGACGGCCAGCCCAACAACAGCAATGTGGTGGCCTACGCGGTGCTGCACGACAGAACGGTCAATATTGCCGACGCCTACAGCGAACAGGGCTTCGATTTCTCCGGCACGCGCAAATTCGACAGCGCCAACCACTACCACTCCAAATCCTTCCTCACCGTGCCGATGAAAAACCATGAGGGCAGGATCATCGCGGTGCTACAGCTGATCAATGCCCTGGCCCCGGAGAGCGGCGAAATCTCTTTCTTCTCCAGGCCGGACCAGCACCTGGCGGAATCGCTGGCTTCCCAGGCCGCCATCGCCCTCACCAACCGGGCGCTGATCAACCAACTGGAAGACCTGTTCGAATCCTTCATCACCCTCATCAACATCGCCATCGACGAAAAATCGCCCTACACCGGCGGACACTGCGAACGCGTGCCGGTGCTCACCATGCTCCTGGCCGAAGCCGCCAGCAAGGCCACCAGCGGCCCGCTGGCCGGTTTCCGGATGAGCGCCCAGGACCGCTACGAGCTCAAGATTGCCGGCCTGCTGCACGATTGCGGCAAGATCACCACGCCGGTGCATGTGGTGGACAAGTCCAGCAAGCTGCAAACCCTGTTCGACCGGATACACCTCATCGACACCCGTTTCGAGGTGCTGAAGCGCGATGCCGAAATCGACATGCTGAAGCACAAACTGGCCGCGCTGGAAAATGGCGCGAGCGACACAGCACAGATCGAAGCCGCCTGGCGCGAACGCAGCGCGCAGCTCGACAGCGACCGCGAATTCCTGCGCAAGGCCAATATTGGCGGTGAATTCATGGCCCCGCCGCTGCAGCAGCGGGTGAAGGCTATCGGCGCCTACCGCTGGATCAATGAAACGGGGCAGGAGGCTGATTTTCTGTCCACGGATGAAATCCACAACCTGAATATCGAAAAAGGCACGCTCACCGCCGAGGAGCGCGAAATCATCAACCATCACGTCGTTTCAACCATAAGCATGCTGGAAGCGCTGCCCTGGCCGAGCCATCTGAAACACGTCCCGCAATATGCAGGCGGCCACCACGAACGCATGGACGGCAGGGGCTATCCCAAAGGCCTGAAAGGCCCGGACATGCCGGTGCAGGCGCGCATCATGGCCATTGCCGACATTTTCGAGGCGCTCACCGCCAAGGACCGGCCGTACAAGGAGGGCAAGAAACTGAGCGACGCCCTGGCCATCCTCGGCCGCATGAAGCAGGAACAGCATGTGGACCCCGACCTGTTCGACATCTTCATCCGCGACCAGGTCTATCTCCAGTACGCCCGTGATTATCTTGAGGACAGCCAGATCGACGAAGTGGATGTCGGCAAGATTCCGGGGTATTTGCCCTGAGATACGGGATATGGCTGAGAATAGCCAGTCAGCCCTGATCCGGGCGCTGCTCGACCCAGGATGCTACGACCATCCGGTGGCAGCCGTCGAACTGATCGAAACCCATATTTCCTGGGTGCTGCTCACCGGAAGCCATGCCTACAAGATCAAGAAGGCCGTCAATCTCGGTTTTCTCGATTTCAGCACGCTGGAAAAACGCCGCTTCTATTGCCAGGAGGAGCTGCGCCTCAACCGCCGCTTTGCTCCCCGGCTGTACCTGGACCTCATCCCCATCAGCGGCACGCCGCAACAGCCTGTCCTCAACGGCGGCGGCGCGGCCATCGAATACGCCGTCAAAATGCGCCAGTTTCCGCAGCAGGCCCTGCTCGACCGCATGCTGGAAAACGGACAGCTCGGCCCTGCCGAAGTGGATGAAGTGGCGCGCGAAGTGGCGCGCTTTCACGCCATGATTGCCGCCGCCCCGCCTCCGGCCGAATTCGGCACAGCCGCAGCCATCCAGCAGCCGGTGCTGGAAAACTTCGCGCAGATCGCCGAAAGTACAAAGGACCGGCCGGAAGGAAAATTGCTGGCTGCCCTGGAATCATGGAGCAGGGCGGAATTCACGCGGCTGCGCGAAGAACTGGCCACCCGCAGGGAGAAAAATTACATCCGCGAATGCCACGGCGACCTGCATCTCGGCAACATGGCCCGGATCGATGGCGCGGTGACGCTGTTCGACTGTCTCGAATTCAACCCCAACCTGCGCTGGATCGACGTCATGAGCGATGCCGCCTTCGTGATCATGGACCTGCACGACCACGGACGGCCCGATCTGGCACAGCGTTTCCTCAACCGCTATCTGGAACACAGCGGCGACTTCAGCGGCCTTCGCGTACTAAACTACTACCTCGTCTATCGCGCCATGGTGCGCGCCAAGGTGGCCTGCATCCGGGGCTGCCAGACAGACCTCGACGAGCAGCAGCAACAGCTTGCATGGGAGCAGGCGCGAAGCTATCTGGCCCTGGCCAGCCGCTTTACCCGGCCTTCCCGCCCCTGCTTGCTGATTACCCATGGCTATTCCGGCTCGGGGAAAACCACGGCAGCTCAATACTTGCTTGAACACAGCAACGCCATCCGCGTGCGCTCGGATGTGGAACGCAAGCGCCTGTTCGGGCTGGCGCCGCAGCAACGCAGCCAGTCCGGGTTAAGCAATGGGATTTACAGCCCCGATGCCCATACCCAGACTTACCGGCATCTCGAACAGGTGGCGCGGGAAATTGTGCAGGCGGGTTTCCCGGCGATCGTCGATGCGGCCTTTCTGCAATTCGCCGAGCGCCAGGCATTCCGGACCCTGGCGGAAACCTTGCAAGTGCCCTTCATCATTCTCCATCTTCAGGCAGATGAGATCACCTTGCGCCAGCGCATTGACGGCCGTCAGGCAATGGAAAAGGATGCCTCGGAAGCCACGCTACAGGTGCTGGACCTGCAACTGCGGAGCAGCGAAGAACTGACAGCAGGAGAAGCTGCCTCGACCTGGAAAGTGGACACCGGACACCCCGAAACGGCCAGCGCCGTACTGCAAAAGCTGGCCCGGCAGCTCATGGACAATCCCGACAAGATCTGTCAGGATTAAGCTTTTTTATACCGCCCAGTTTGAATCAGGACACCAAATATGACCGCTGAACAATTTTCTCCCGAACAACGCATCCTGCGCGTCATGCGCAAAGTGCTGGCCAGTGTGGTCAAGGATGTCACGCCGCAGGACGGCATGGACAACCCCCTCACCGACCGCACCATCGAAGATATCCGCGATATTTTCGGCATGATTTCCTCGCGCGAAAAGGAGTTGCTGGAAGCCTTCGGCCAGGCCACCGGCGACCGTCCCTTCTACGCGGGCGAAAAGCCTGGCGCCAAGGTCATTCCTATCAGCATAGGAAGCCTGAAAGATACTCGCAAGAAAACCGAATCCACCAACCCACTCGCTGAAACCCCCCTGTTCCGGGATGTAAACCTCGAAGCAATGGAGGATTTGCTGGATGCCTGCCCGGTATATGAACTGAAAGCGGGTGAAGCACTGCTGGCCGCAGGAGAAAAGAACAACGTGACCTATCTGGTGCTGAACGGACACCTGCAGGCCGACCTTGGGACAGCGGATGCCCCCCGCATCATGAATTTCGAACCCAGGCAGACCATCGGGGAAATCTCGGCGCTGGGCGAGAGCACCATGTCCGCCCCGGTCGTCGCCACGGAACAAGCCGTGGTGCTGGCGATCCATCCCGACACCCTGTGGGCGATGATGGAAATCGATGCCGTACTGGCGCGCAATATCCTGGGCCTGCTGGCGCAGCGCTAATTGAGCAGGGGGTGAGAAGTCCTCACCCCTGCACCCGCTCACCCCACAAATCGTGCTCATCCGCATCCACGATTAAAACCTGAACAAAATCGCCCGGCTTCAATCCTTCACTCCCTTCCACGTACACCAGACCATCGATCTCCGGCGCATCGGCCATGCTGCGGGCGACCACGCCTTCTTCATCCACCTCGTCCACCAGCACGGTCAGGGTCTTGCCGATCTTGCCGGCCAGGCGTTCGGTGCTGATTTGCGCCTGCAATTCCATCAGGCGCGCCTGGCGTTCCAGCTTGACTTCCTCCGGCACCTGGCCGGGCAAGGCATTGGCCGCCGCGCCTTCCACCGGTGAATAGGTGAAACAGCCAACGCGATCGAGCCGCGCTTCGGCGATGAAATCCATCAGCTGCCGGAATTCGTCCTCGGTCTCGCCGGGGAAGCCGGTGATGAAAGTGCTGCGCAGCGTGAGGTCGGGGCAGATTTCGCGCCATTTCCTGATGCGCGCCAGATTGCTGTCCTGATTGCCGGGCCGCTTCATGGCGCGGAGCACGCTCGGGCTGGCGTGCTGCAAGGGGATATCGAGATAGGGCAGAATTTTTCCTTCCGCCATGAGCGGAATCACCTCGTCCACATGCGGATAGGGGTAAACGTAGTGCAGCCGCACCCAGGCACCGAGATCACCCAGCGCCCCCGCCAGTTCGGTCATGCGTGCCTTGAGCAGCTTGCTCTGCCAGAATTCGGCGCGGTATTTCAGGTCCAGCCCATAGGCACTGGTATCCTGCGAGATCACCAGCAATTCCTTCACCCCAGCCTTGACCAGCTTTTCCGCCTCGCGCATCACTTCGCTCACCGGACGGCTCACCAGATCTCCACGGAAGGACGGGATAATGCAAAAAGTGCAGCGATGGTTGCAGCCTTCCGAGATTTTCAGATAAGCGTAGTGCCTGGGCGTGAGCTTGATGCCCTGCTCCGGGATCAGGCTGGTAAAAGGGTCGTGCGGCTGCGGCAGATGTTCATGCACCGCGCTCATCACTTCCTGCAAGGCATGCGGGCCGGTCACCGCCAGCACGCGCGGATGTTTCTCCATGATCACCTCGGGCCGCGCGCCGAGGCAGCCGGTGACGATCACCTTGCCATTCTCCGCCAGCGCCTCTCCGATGGCGTCGAGCGATTCCTCCACCGCCGCGTCGATAAAGCCGCAGGTATTGATCACCACCAGGTCGGCGGACTCGTAGCTGGGCGAAATCTCGTAGCCCTCGGCGCGCAGCTGGGTGAGAATTTGCTCAGAATCCACCAGCGCCTTGGGGCAGCCGAGCGAAACGAAGCCGATTTTTGGGGATTTGGATTTAGGCATAAGTCACCGTGACGATTCAGGATTGTGGTTCAGGTCGGCTCGACGTTCGGAAATTGGCGCCGCCCAGAAACAACGCGGCCACTTCGGCATTGCTGGCGTCGATATCATCAGGCACCTCGAAGACGCCCTTGGCCACACCGATGCGCTGGACAGGCAGCGAAGTCCCAATGGGAACAAGTTTGGCCACCGGCCGCCCGTTACGGGCAATGATAATTTCACGCTCCACGCCTTGCTCAATGGATTCCACCAAACGAGAAAGACTGGATTTGGCTTGCAGCATGTTTACGGCGCGCATTGATAACCTCCATTAAAATACAGGTAATTAAACTAGTCTGGCTAACCCCTGTTGTCCAGCATCTCACGTCAGACAAACCACAGCTTGGGTGCGTCATTGAGCCGACAAAAAAGGGGGCTCATTATCAAGAAACAGTTCACAAGAACCATTGCCGCAGCCCCATTTCGACTGCTTCAACTCACCAATATCTCATTGCAGCCATGCCAAATGAGAGCGTATTCTTGCATTCCATCCACATAAAATAAAAGCCCGGTGGGTTTCCCCACCGGGCGGATACAGAATCTTTCGATTCTTTATTGTAGCAACGGCTCTCACCCCGGATGAACTACAACAACTGCATTATCAGGGAGAATTTGCATGGCAGGCAAGCAGAAAAATTTGGGTGCGCTCACCTTTGGGCTGGATATCGGCATCGCCTCGGTGGGGTGGGCCGTTCTGGCCGAAAATCGCATCGTTGATCTCGGCGTGCGCTGCTTCGACAAGGCAGAAACAGCCAAGGAAGGCGAATCACTCAATCTCGCAAGACGCGCTGCCCGCCTGTTGCGTCGCCGTCTGCGTCGCCGTGCATGGCGGCTGACCAAATTGGCGCGGTCGCTCAAGCGCGAAGGGCTGATCGCCGATGGCGATTTTTTCAAGAAACAGCAGCCATTCACACAATCACTGTGGCAACTGCGCGTGGAAGCGCTGGATCGCCGCCTGAGCGACGAAGAATGGGCGCGTGTTATCTACCATCTTTGCAAGCATCGCGGTTTCCACTGGATCAGCCGTGCCGAGGAAAAAGCGGCGGAAGGCGACAGCAAGGGTGAAGGTGGAGCAGTCAAGAAAGGTCTGGCAGGCACCAAGAAGCTGATGCAGGAGAAAAGTTACCGCACTGCCGCCGAGATGGTCATTCATGAATTTCCCGATGCGCAGCGCAACAAGCGCGGCGACTACAGCAAGGCGCTGTCCCGCGAATTGCTGAATGAAGAAGCGAAAAAACTATTCCAGCGCCAACGCGAACTCGGCAACACTCATGCGAGCACTGAACTGGAAACCGCCTTCCTCGGCAACGGCGACAAGAAAAGCGGGCTGTTCTGGGCACAAAAGCCTGCGCTGGCTGGCAAAGATCTGCTGAAGATGCTGGGGCATTGCACCTTCGAAAAAGAGGAGTACCGCGCTCCCAAAGCCAGCTTCACCGCCGAGCGCCACGTCTGGCTGACCCGTCTCAACAATCTGCGCATCGTGGTGGATGGCGAGACCCGCCCATTGAACGAGCAAGAGCGACTTGCCGCCCTGCCGCTGCCTTACAGCCAGGCAAGCGACCTTACCTACAAGCAGTTGCGCAATGCCCTGGTGAAAAGCGGATATTTGCCGGATTCGTTTCGCTTTGCTGGATTGTCCTACCCCAGCAAGCGACAGGAAGAAGCTGAAAAAGCCAAAGACCCGGAAGCAGAAAGACTCATCAAACTCCCGGCCTGGCAAACCTTGCGCAAGACGCTCAAGGATGCCGGACTGGAAGCGGAATGGCAGCAAATCTCGGTTGCGGCGCTGGATGGCAAGCCAGAACTGCTCGATCAGATAGCCAGGGTGTTAAGTGTATATAAAGACGATGCTGAGGTAGAAGCCGAGTTGAACAAACTGCCCATGCCCAATGCGGCCAGGATAGTGGATGCCCTGCTCGATATCCGTTTCGACAAATTCAGTAACCTTTCGCTCAAGGCACTGCGCAAGATTGTTCCGCACATGGAAACAGGTCTGCGCTACGACGAAGCCTGCCTGCGGGCGGACTATCACCACAGCCAGTTGCACAAAGTCGGCGAAGGCGAACATAAATACCTGCCGCCGTTCTACGCTGGGCGTGACAAAGATGGTCGACTGAAATTCAACGAGGACATGGACATCCCGCGCAACCCCGTGGTGCTGCGCGCGCTCAATCAGGCGCGCAAAGTGGTGAATGCGCTCATCCGCGAATATGGCTCGCCGCACGAAGTGCATATCGAAATGGCACGCGACTTGTCGCGCCCGTTCGATGAACGCAGGGAGGTCAAAAAGGCGCAGGATGAATTCCGTGAGCGCAACGACAAGGACAAAGCCATTTTCGCCAGCGAGTTCAGTATTGTCGGCGCAGTCAAAGGCAAGGATTTCGAGAAATTCCAGCTCTACCGTGAACAGCAGGGCAAGTGCACCTATTCGCTGGATGCAATGGACATCAACCGGCTATTCGAGCAGGGCTATGTCGAAATAGACCACGCCCTGCCCTATTCGCGCAGTTTCGACGACAGCAAGAACAACCGGGTGCTGGTGCTGGCACGCGAGAACCGCAACAAGGGCAACATGACACCCTACGAATATCTGGGTGGCAAGGAAAACAGCGAACGCTGGCATCAGTATGAAAATTTCGTCAACACCAACAAAACCTATCGACAGGCCAAACGCAACCGCCTGCTCAGGAAGGATTTCGGCGAAATGGAAGCGCGCGACTTCATGGAACGCAACCTCAACGACACGCGCTATATCTGCCGCTTCTTCAAAAATTACGTCGAGCAATATCTGCAACTGCACGAGGCCAGCGAGGCGAAGCGCTGCGTGGTGCTTAGCGGCCAGATGACCGCCTTCCTGCGCGCCCGCTGGGGGCTGATGAAAGTGCGCAGCGACAGTGACCGCCATCACGCGCTGGATGCCGCAGTCGTCGCTGCGTGCAGTCACGGCATGGTCAAGCGCCTGTCTGATTACTCGCGGCGCAAGGAACTCGAACAGGTTCGCAAAGGCTTCGTGGATATGGAAACAGGCAAGATCGTTAATCCGGCCATGTTCGACCAGTTGGAGCAGCACTTCCCCAGACCTTGGGATCACTTCCACCAAGAGCTCGAAGCACGCCTGAAAATTGACGAACCCGCTCTATTGCGCACCGAAATGGAAAGACTGGGTTCTTACTCGCCAGAAGCGCTGGCCGGATTGCGCCCGCTGTTCGTCTCGCGCGCCCCGCAGCGGCGCAACAGCGGCGCGGCGCACAAGGAAACCATCTATGCCCAGCCGGAAAGCCTGAAGGCGCAAGGCGGTGTCACCCAGAAAGTCGCCGTCACCAGCCTCAAGCCTGCCGATGTGGACAAACTGATCGACCCTCACCGCAATGAAAAACTTTATGCGGCCCTGCGCGATTGGCTCCAGAAACGCGACGAGCGGGAAAAGCGCGCCAAGGAAATCGAAGCCAGCGCCGGACGTGGAAAAGACAAGCGCCCCCTGACTGCCGATGAACATGCCGAAATCGAACGCCTGCGCGCCCTGCCGCGCAAGCCGGACAAGAACGGCAACCCCACAGGCCCCATCGTGCGCACGGTAACGATGGTGATCGACAAGCTTTCCGGCATCCCGATTCGCGGCGGCATCGCCAAGAACGACACCATGCTGAGGGTGGATGTATTCACTAAAGCCGGTAAGTTTTATCTTGTGCCAATTTATGTGTATCACGCAGTTGCAAAAGAGTTGCCAAACAGAGCTGCAACAGCGAATACACCGAGAGATGCATGGACATTGATTGATAGTAACTACCAGTTCTACTTTTCCCTGTACCCGAATGATTTGATTAGACTAAAAAATAAAGGGGCAGATTATTTCGGATATTTTGCTGGGGTAGGTGTCACGACTGCCAGCCTATCAATCAAATCGCATGACAACAATCAAGCGATAGCTACAGGCAAGGCTTGGCAAGGTACTTGGGTTAATTTGGGGGTGAAAACTGGAATCCAATGCTTCCAGAAGTTCAACGTCGACGTCCTCGGCAACATCTATCCCGCCCCGCCGGAGCAACGCCATGACCTGGCGTAGCGTCGTCATTTCCCGCCCAGCCAGGCTACGGCGCGAACAATTCCGGCTGGCGGTGGAGCAGGAACAGACCGCCTTCGTGCCCTTCGAGGACATCGCGGTGATCGTGCTCAATCACCGCGAAATCACTCTCACCCATCCGGTGCTTTCGGCCTGCGGCGAATATGGCATCAGCCTGTTCGCCACGGGCGACACGCATCACCCCAGCGGCGTGTTCCTGCCTTTTCTGTCGCACTCGCGTGCCACGCGCTGGCTGCGCTTGCAGCTCGATTTGCCGCGCCCGGTCGCCAAGCAAACCTGGGCCGCCATCGTGCGCAAGAAGATCACCAACCAGGCCGCCTGCCTGCGCATGGCCGGACGCGAAGACGCTGACAGACTGGATTCCTACGCGCGGCGGGTGCGCTCCGGCGACGCGGGCAATCTGGAAGGTCAAGCGGCCTTCTTCTACTTTACCCGGCTCTTCGGCAAGGATTTCCGCCGCGATCAGGCGCGCTTCACCAATGCCGCGCTGGATTATGGCTATGCGGTGCTGCGCGGCACGATTGCGCGCGGGCTGGTAGCGCATGGGCTGCTGCCTTCTATTGGCTTGTTCCATGCCAGCGAACAGAATGCCTTCAACCTCGCGGACGACGTGATCGAACCTTTCCGCCCGCTGGTGGATTTGTTTGTTTTCAAAATGATGCCGAAAGTCGACAATGAACTGCACCCCGAGGACAAGGCCGCGCTGGTGAGCCTGCTCAATGTAGATGTAGGCATGCCGCGCGGCAAGATGTCCGTACTTTCTGCCATCGAACACATGATAGAAAGCCTTGCCCGCATCTACGATGGCGGCAGCGAAACCCTGCTCGAACTACCGGGTATCACCGGACTGGAACAACACCGACTGGAGTGTTGAGCCATGAGCATAGAAACAAGACGATTCATGCGACTGCTCGTATTCTTCGATCTCCCTGTCGTCACCAAGGCGGAGCGCCGTGCTTATACCGTGTTTCGGCGCTTCCTCATCAACGACGGCTACGACATGATCCAGTTCTCGGTATATGGACGAATCCTGAACGGCAACGACGCGCTGGAGAAACACTACAAACGCCTGGTGGACAACCTGCCACCCGCAGGCTCGGTGCGCTGCCTGAGCGTGACCGAAAAGCAATTCGCCAGCATGAAACTGCTCGTCGGCCTTCCGCTTTTTCAGGAAAAAGCCGTCAAGGTCAACCAGATGTTGCTGTTCTAAAGCCCTATTTAGAAAGCACAACACCCGCCCAGCCTAGGCTGGGCGGGTGTTTGCGTGAGGGCTAGTGTAGTGCATCCGGGGTGAGAGAGGGAGCTACAACCCGCCGGGGTTCATTGCCGACGGACTGCTAAGTGTAGTGCATCCGGGGTGAGAGAGGGAGCTACAACGCATCCCACTGACTTCCGGTAGGTGTTCCCAGTGTAGTGCATCCGGGGTGAGAGAGGGAGCTACAACAGTCAAACCATTCACACGATTGAAGGGGTCAGTGTAGTGCATCCGGGGTGAGAGAGGGAGCGACAAC